>JBFINI010000020.1:0-16621 GCA_041611275.1 Burkholderiaceae bacterium | reverse complement strand
CGCCCGCATGCGCGGAGCAATTCGTTGGCCACGCCAGCGTCACGCCGCCACTTCCTGGCGGATCTTCTCGACCAGCTTCGCCGCCTCGCTGCCCTGCACCTTGGCGATGTCGTCCTGGTACTTCAGCAGCACGCCGAGCGTGTTGTTGACGGTCTCGGGGTCGAGCACGACCGCGTCGAGCGCCAGCAGCGCGCGGCTCCACTCGATCGTCTCCGACACGCCGGGCAGCTTGTAAAGGTCGATGCTGCGCAGGCCCTGCACGAAGGCGACGATCTGCTTGCTCAGCGCTTCCTTCGCATCGGGCACCTTGCGGCGGACGATCTCCAGTTCGCGCGCCGCCGACGGGTAGTCGACCCAGTGATAGAGGCAGCGGCGCTTGACCGCGTCGTGGATCTCGCGCGTGCGGTTCGAGGTGATGACGACGATCGGCGGCGTCTCGGCGCGCACGGTGCGCCACTCGGGAATGGTGATCTGGAAGTCCGACAGCACTTCGAGCAGATAGGCCTCGAACGGCTCGTCGGTGCGGTCCAACTCGTCGATCAGCAATACCGGCGGCACCGCGTGCGGCAGCACCGCGCGCAGCAGCGGCCGCTCGATCAGGAAGCGGCCGGTAAAGAGCCCCTCGGCCAGTTGGTCGCGTGCGGTCTCCTTCGCCTCGGCCAGGCGGATCTCGAGCATCTGCCGCGCGTAGTTCCATTCGTACGCGGCGGCATTCACGTCCAGCCCTTCGTAGCACTGCAGCCGGATCAGCTCGGCCTTGAGGCCAGCGGCGAGCACCTTGGCGATTTCTGTCTTGCCGGTACCCGGCTCGCCTTCGAGGAACAGCGGCCGCTTGAGTTTCAGCGCCAGGAAGACGGCGGTGGCGAGCTGGCGGTCGGCGACGTAGTTCTGCTCGGCAAGCAGGGTCGCGGTGGCATCGATCGAGTTCGGAGCGTTCATGGGCGCAACCATAGCCGATGCCACGGCCGGCGGCGCGCCGTACCCCAACGGCGATCCCGCCGTTGGGGCATTTGTCTTCCGGTCGCCCGACTACGCAGTCAGATTCTGACTTCTGCGCGCGGCACCAAGCAGACCCAGCAGGCCGATGCCCAGCAGCGCGATCGAGCCCGGCTCGGGAACGCTGTTGGCGATGCCAACGACCCGGTTGTCGACGACGTTCATGCCATCGATCGATGCGGTGTAGCCGGCGGGCAGGTTGAACACCGGCCCGCTGGTCGGGAACTTCAGCGTGTTCATCGCGTCCAGTCCCCCCGAATACAACGTCGCGCCCTGGGGGATGATCGACTCGACGGCGACCGACAGGCCGAGGAAGAAATAGAGCTCGACGTTGGTCGGCAGCGAGACCGTCTGGCTCGTGATCGAACAGAAAAAACAATCGACGCCGGGAATGAGTAGACCGCCGTTGCGTTGCCCAAGCGTGCCGTCGGCAAACTGGATCACTTCGCCGAAGCCGAAGCTTCCGGCATCAATGCCCAGCCGGCTCCCGTAGTCGCCGCTGTGGCTGGAGTCCAGAACGAGGTTAAGCGACACCGCCACTGAGGGGGTCGGGCCGTAGATGATGAAGGAGGTTGCGACCTGTGCCAGCGCGCCGGAGGACACCGCCGAGCTGCAGCAGAAGTGCGTCAGGTCGGCCGCCGCACCCAGACCGCCGGCGCTTGCCTGGGCGGAGGCGGAACCACTGTCTCCGTTGGCGCAGGCGTCGGACACGCCGCGTGCCACCGGCGCAGTCGAACCGAGTGCGCTGAAGCTGCCGCAGTTCGACCCACCGCCGATGATGGCCGCAACGGCGCCGGAAACGCCGAACATGGGTACAGCTGCAGCATGCTGCGGCAACAATGCGGACGATAGAAACACAACGGCCGTTGCGCAGAAGAACGCGGCGCGGGCGACCACGCACGCCCGCCACAGTGCGAACCGTGCCGGCTCCGGATTGGATTTGTCCTTGTTCATTGCGATCCCTCCCTAGTTGAAACGTTCGTCTCGATCGACCCACTCAATCGGCTAAGCAAGTTCCATACCGTTCAAGAAAAACAATGTCTTGGCGTTCCTGCTGTAGGAAAGCGTCAGATTCGTCGACTCCGCTATTTGCCGGAGGCGATCCGGGCCGCAGCCTGAGCGGCGCTCACACTTCATGGATTGGTGCCGCTGCGGGGAACTGCATCGGCGCGGCGCAACGCAGCGCCGCGGCGACGAGTTGCGCCTGCCGCCGCGTTCCGGTTTTGGCGAAGACGCTTTCGAGGTGACTTCGCGCCGTGCTGACCGCAACTCGCTGCGAATGCGCGAACTCATGCAACGTCGCACCACCGGCCAGGGTAGCCGCGAGTCGAGCTTCCATCGTCGTCAGTCCGAAGACGGCGGTCAGTCCCTCGACTGAAACGACGATCGGTCGTGCAGTGTCGACAATGACAAGCCGGTGTTGCACCTCGCCCGCGCTGGCACGCGCAGTCGTAGCCAGACGGTCGATCAGGTACGCCGGCCTGCCGCTGGCGCGCGCCACCGCCAATGGGGCGCACGGCGCCATCTCTGCAAGCCATGCGGTGGCGCGCCGCTGCTGGTATGGCGGCCGCACTTCGATCCGGCCCTGGACCAACGCCATCCCGTCTTCGGCAGCGAGCACCACGCGTGCGGCGGCGTTGGCGTATTCGAGTCGCCAATCACCGTCGATCCTGACCAATCCGCAGGTCAACATGTCGAGGAATTCGTGCTGCGCCACGTAGCTGATCCGGGCGTTGCCAGTGCCCGCATCGGTCGCCATGTCGAGCACGCTCGCCTCGGGGCCGAAGTTCATCGAGCAACGGCCAACCAGGCGGTGCGCCATGACGAGAACGCCGAAAAGGCAATGGCGGCAGCACCGCGCAGCCGGGCACACCGGGCCGCGCCTGCGCCGACGGCGCTGAGCAGCAGGCCGGGGACTGCGATAAGCACGCGCGCGGGCGCCGCGGGCGGTACGTTGGCCGGTGGCAGATGCCAGCCTCTGCCGCCCGATCCACTGATCGGCGTGGCGAGCCGGACCGATACCCGCCAGATCCGGCACGAAGTCATTGCGACGCCCCTGAACAGATCAACCGCCCGAAGCTTCGCGGGCGAACGTCAATGCAGCGTCAATGCGATGTCATGGCGGTGGCAGCACCGCCCATTCGGCCTTGAGAGTATCGAGCGTCAGTGCATCGGCCAGCGCAGCCTCGCGCGCGGCCGGGTTCAGGTTCAGCGTGGCCATCCCTTCCTCGCAGCCCTGACGCACACCAGCCTCGCTCAAGGGGTGGCCCAGGACCATCAGCCAGGTGCGAGCCGCATCGTGGGCGCGGCCGGAATCGCGCAGCCACTCGCCCCAGTACATCGCGAAGTCAAGTTGGTCGGTCTGCGCTTCGCTGGCCAACGCGAGCCGGGCGGCGGCGTAAAAGCGCGGGCGCGCATCGTCGAGGCGGCGGCGCCGCAGTGCCACGCGCGCCAGATTGATGGTCACGTTCATGTGCACCACTGGCAGCTCAGCGGCCGGCACCGTGGCCAACACATGGGAGAGATGCCGCTCGGCGTCCTCGAACGCGCCCAGTTCGTAAAGCGCCTGGCCCAGGCCGGTCTCGACGTAAGGTGCCAACGACGCGATGCGGTACTGCTCGCACAAGCGCAAGCCCTCAGCCATGCACTCTCGGGTGCGCGCCCAGTCGCCACGCTCCATGTACAGCACACCGATGTTGTTGAGGCAGCGCACCGCCGCGACATGACGTCCGAGCTCGCGCTCGATCGCCAGCGACTGGCTGTAGAACGACAGCGCGTCGTCGGCACGGCCGTCCTTCTTGGCGCAAATGCCCACGTTGAGCAACGCCACTGCGATTTCGGGGCGTTCGTGGTCGGCGCGCGCGATCGACAGCGCGCGCTCGAACATCGGAGCCGAGCGCTGCCAATGACCCTGGATCGAGTACGAACTGCCGGCGCTGAACAAGCAGGCCACCAGTGCGCGGCGCTCGCCGCAGCGCTCGGCCAGTTCGATGCCGGCCTCGGCCACTGCAATCGCCTGTTCGAGGTTCTGGCGTCGAAACAGAAGCATCGACAGCGCGCCGCGCACCACCGCCGCGCTGCGCTCAGCGGCGGGGTCCACCAGCGGTAGGTCGAGCGCGTCGGACAGCAAGCGCGCGCCCTCGCCGTAGCGGCCCTGAGTGTCGAAAAAAACGCGCCAGACCGCCGCCAGACGCTGCACATCGTCGTGGCGGTGCGCGGCCAGCGCATGGGCCCAGGCAGCGCAGGCATTGGCGTAGTCCGCGTTGCCGGCGGCCACGATCACGCGCGGGTCGGTGGCCGAGCGGTCCAGCGCCTCGCTCAGCGCAGCGGCCCAGTACGCGGCGTGGCGGTCACGCAGCTCGGTACGACGCTGCGCTTGCTGAGCAAGACGCTGTGCGGCGTCGGCGGCGATCAGCGGATGCAGGCTGAAACGGCCGTCGACGTCCACCTGGGCCAAGCCCTTGTCGGCCAAGGATGACAGCAGCGGCAGCGCGATCGCGGCCACCGATTGGGCAGCGGCGCGAGTGAAGCCGCCCTCGAACACCGCGAGAGCTTCAAGCGCTTCGCGTTCGAGTGGCGCGAGCAGGGCCCAGGAGCGGTCGAGCACCGCGCGCACGCTGGCATGCTCAGGGCGCACCGGCAAGCCGGCCACAGCGGGGTCGCGCTCGAGCAGATCGAGCGTGCAGCGCAGGTCCTGCGCGATGGTCGCGGGCGGCAGCAACCGTACCCAGCTCGCCGCCAGCTCGATCGCCAGCGGCAGGCCGCCGACGGCCTCGACGATGTCGATCACCGCGCCCACATCGCGCGCCAACATGAAGTCCGCGCGCGTTGCCCGCGCGCGCAACTCGAACAAGCGCACTGCATCGAAGGCGCTCGCCGCCTCGGCGTCGCGGCTGTCCTCGCCGGGCAGCGCCAGCCCCTCGAGCGTGAGCAGCGACTCGCCAGGCACGCCGAGTGGCTGGCGTGAGGTCACGAGCAGCCTCAGCGTCGGCGCTGCAGCAAGCAGCGCGGCCACGAAGCCGGGCAGCTCACTCAGATGCTCGGCGTTGTCCAGCACGAACACTCGGGGCACTGCACCGGCGCCGCGCGCGAGTTGCGCCACCGCGTCCGCGCCGTCGCGCAGTTCAACACCCAGGCGCTGCGCGATGCGTGCCACCACGGCGTCGAGACGCGTCAGGTCCTGCAGATCGACCCAGGTCGTCGGCACAGTTGCGCGTGCAAGCGCCTGGCGCGCGAGGCTGCTCTTGCCGACGCCGCCGGGGCCGACCAGCGTGTGCAGGCGCGCCACACCGCCCGCCGCGAGCCGACGCGCCAGGTCGGCCAGCTCGAGCCGTCGGCCGACGAAGGCGTGCAGGTCGGCCGGCGCCGAACTTGGCGCACCGGTCTGCCCGGCGGGTGTGGCCAAGGCGCGCAGCGCTGGTGACGGGTCGACACCCAGTTCGCGCGCCAGCCGGTCGCGGTACAGCGCGTAGTTCCGGTCGACTTCGGCCGCGCGCCCGGCCGCACGCAACGCCTGCAGCAGATAGCGCAGCGCCACCTCGTCGAGCGGGTCAGTATCAAGCAGCTGCTGCGCCAGGACTAAGCGTTCGGCGAGCGACGTACTCGCACGGTCCAGGCGTGCCAGCATCGAGTCGCGCCAAACCGTGGCCAGTGCCAGGCGCTCGAGCTCGATCCACTCCCGCAGGGCCGGGAAGCCCGCGAGGTCCATGCTGGCTAGTAACACCCCCGGGTGTGGCGGCGCAGTGCCATTGGCAGCATCCACGACCCGAGGCAATGCCGCCACGTCGTTGGGCAGGACGAGGCGGACTCGCCGCCGCTCGGACTCGAGGGCCGCGTCCATGCCCCACTGTGCAAGCAGTACGCGCGCACGATGCAAGTCAACGCGCAGATTGTGCTTCGCCTCTTCCGCCGCCGCATCGGGCCAAAGCAGCGCCGTCAGGCGCTCGCGCGCAACCCAGTCCCCTTGCAGCACAAGGAAGGCAACGGTCCAGCCCGGCAGCGTGTTGGGCAAGACGCTCAGCGCGCCGTCACGCAGCCAGCCGGGTGACGGCCCGAGCAGCCTGAGCATTGTCATTCCCGGCCGTTGACGGTGCAGTGACGCAAAGCGACGAGACTGCCCGTGTGTCGTCCGCCAAACCGCCCACCCAGCCCGTACTCGCCAGCTTCGTGCTGCGTGTCAGCGGTCGACCTGCCAGGCTCACCTACGACCTGCACAACGTGCGTACCGGCGAACGACGCCGTTTCCGGCGCGCCGACACGCTTGCCGCCTTTCTGCGGTTGCAGGAGCTCGAAGCCGATCGTGTCGCTCTGGATGGACCGGCTGAGGACAACGCCGAGCCGCGTTGAATTGCGGGACGGCCGCGCTCCGCGCTTGGCGGTCGATCCTCGGATCGAGTCCGCGAGAGCGCGCAGCCGTGCGCCTGACGGTGCCCTCGACTGGTTCTGCATCCCGGTCCCCTTGCGCGCTGCCGCCAACCGCGCCGCAGTCTATGCGTGCAGCGGCGGCGCAGCAACCGACGCCGTGAGCGGACGCTGTCACTGCGGGCGTTTAAGTGCGCCGAACTGAACGCTAGCCGCCGAAAAGCTTCTCCATGCGCCGCTGCCCTTCCTCGGCGCTGACGTCCTCGATGTGCGTGGCCAGCGTCCACTGATAGCCGTAGGCGTCCTTGAGCGTGCCGGACCGGTCGCCGTAGAACTGATCCTCGACCGGCTTGACCTGCGTGGCGCCGGCGGCCAGCGCCTTGGCGAAGGCCGCATCGGCGTCGGCAACGTAAATCATCAGGAACACCGGCGAGCCACCGAGGGCGAGCGGGCTCTTGCTGCCCCATTCGGCGTTTTCCTCCGACATCATCACGATCGAATCGCCGATTCGGATCTCGGCGTGGGCGATCGAGCCGTCGGGCATGTCGAGCTTCATCACCAGTTCGGCACCGAAGGCGCGCCGGTAGAAGTCGATCGCCGACTTGGCGTCGCGCAGCGCGAGGTAGGGCGTGACCGAGTGGTAGCCGGCCGGCTGGAACGGAACTTTCGCCATTTCGATCTCCTGAAAAGGAACAGGCGCCGCTGCGGGCGCCTGTGCAGCCCTACTTCATTGGTTTACTTCGCTGCCGCCACCGCGCGCTTGGCCAGCACCGGGATCAGGTGCGCGCGGTACTCGGCACTGCCGTGCAGGTCGCTGTTCAGACCGTCGGCCGGCACGGCGACGCCGTCGCAGGACTCCGGCGCCCACTTGGCGGCGAGCTTGTCCTCGAGCGCCTTGACGCGGAAGGCGCACGGCCCGGCACCGGTCACCGCGACGCGCACGCCGCCCGCGGTCTTGGCGACGAACACGCCGACGATCGAGAAGCGCGAGGCCGGCTGCTTGAACTTCATCCACGCTGCCTTTTCCGGCTTTGGAAAACTCACGGCGGTGATCAGTTCGCCTGGTTTCAACGCCGTTTCATAAAGTCCCTTGAAGAAATCGTCGGCGGCGATCTGCCGGCCGTTGGTGTGGATCGTCGCGCCCAGCCCGAGCACCGCTGCTGGATAACACGCGGCCGGGTCCGAGTTGGCGAGCGAGCCGCCGATCGTGCCGCAGTTGCGCACGGCGCGATCGCCGATGCCGCTTGCCAGTTGTGCAAGCGCCGGGATCATCGACTGCACATCCTTCGACGCGGCAACCGCGTTGTGTGTGGCCATCGCGCCGACACGGATGCTCGAGCCTTCTGTCTTGATGCCCTGCAGTTCGCTGATGCCGCCGATGTCGATGAAGCCCTCCGGCGACAGCAGGCCGAGCTTCATCGACGGCAGTGTGGACTGGCCGCCGGCCAGCACCTTGTCGTCGGGATGCTCGCCCATCAGCTTGACCGCCTCGGCAACCGAGGCGGGACGGTGGTAGTGAGTGTGATGCATGGTCGTCCTCCGCCTCAGTGTTTTTTCTGTGCTTTTTGGATCGTCTTCCACACCGCATGCGGCGTGGCCGGCATCGGCACGTCGCGTACGCCCAGGTGCGCCAGCGCGTCGACGAGCGCGTTGATCACCGCCGGCGTGGCGCCGATCGCGCCCGCTTCGCCGCAGCCCTTGACGCCGAGCGGGTTGTGCGTGCACGGTGTGCCCTTGACCGTCTCGACGACGAACTGCGGCAGGTCATCGGCGCGCGGCATCGCATAGTCCATGTAGCTGCCGGTGACGAGTTGCCCGTCCTCGTTGTAGACGCACCCTTCGAGCAGTGCCTGGCCGATGCCCTGAGCGAGTCCGCCGTGCACCTGGCCTTCGACGATCATCGGATTGATCACATTGCCGAAGTCGTCGGCGGCGACGAAGCGGTCGATGCTGACGCGCCCGGTGTCCGGATCGACCTCGACCTCGCAGATATAGGTGCCTGCCGGGTAAGTGAAGTTGGTCGGGTCGTAGAAAGCGTTCTCGTTCAGCCCCGGTTCGAGCTTGTCGAGCGGGTAGTTGTGCGGCACGTAGGCGGTGAGCGCCACTTCGGCGAAGGTCTTCTTGCGGTCGGTGCCGGCGACCTTGAACTCGCCATTGGCAAACTCGATGTCGGCATCCGACGCTTCGAGCAGATGGGCCGCGATCTTCTTGCCCTTGGCGATGACCTTGTCGAGTGCCTTCACGATCGCCGTGCCGCCCACGGCAATCGAGCGACTGCCGTAGGTGCCCATGCCGAACAGGATCTTGCCGGTGTCGCCGTGCTGGATGTCGACGTCGTCCATGCCGATGCCGAGCTTGTCGGCGACCACCTGGGCGAAGGTCGTCTCGTGCCCCTGCCCGTGCGAATGCGAACCGGTGAAGATCGTCACCTTGCCGGTCGGATGCACGCGCACCTCGCCCGCTTCGAACAGCCCCGCGCGCGCGCCGAGCGCGCCGGCGATGTTCGACGGCGCGATGCCGCAGGCCTCAATATAGGCCGCGTAGCCGATGCCGCGCAGCAGCCCTTTCTTCGAGCTTGCGTCCTTGCGCTTGGCGAAACCCTTCACGTCCGCCAGTTCGATCGCCTTGGCCAGTGTGGCCTCGTAGTCGCCGGTGTCGTAGGTCAACCCAACCGGCGTCGCGTACGGGAAGGTCTTGATGAAGTTCTTCCGCCGCAGTTCGGCCGGGTCCATCTTCAGTTCGCGCGCCGCCGTCTCGACCAGCCGCTCGACCAGATAAGTCGCCTCCGGCCGCCCGGCGCCGCGGTAGGCGTCGACCGGCGCGGTGTTGGTGAACACCGCGGTGATCTCCGAATAGATCGCCGGCGTCGTGTACTGCCCGGCGAGCAGCGTCGAGTGCAGGATCGTCGGAATGCACGAGGCGAAGGTCGACAAGTACGCGCCCATGTTGGCGGTGGTGTGCTCGCGCAGCGCGATGAATTTGCCGTCCTTGTCCAGGGCGAGCTCGGCGACGGTCACGTGGTCGCGGCCGTGCGCGTCGGACAGAAAACTCTCGCTGCGCTCGGCGGTCCACTTGATCGGCCTGCCAACCATCTTGCTGGCGAACACCAGCGCCGTTTCCTCGGCGTACAGGTAGATCTTCGAGCCAAAGCCGCCGCCGACGTCGGGCGCGATCACCCGCACCTTGTGCTCGGGCAGGCCAAGCACGAAGGCGGTCATCAGCAGCCGCTCGACGTGCGGGTTCTGGCTGGCCACGTACAGCGTGTACGAATCGTCGCCGCGCGAATACATCGCGTTGGCGGCGCGCGGCTCGATCGCGTTCGGGACCAGCCGGTTGTTGACGAACTCGAGTTTCGTCACGTGCGCCGCCTTCTTGAAGGCGGCATCGGTGGCGGCCTTGTCGCCACAGCCCCAGACGTAGCAGACGTTATCGGGCGCGACGTCATGCACGGCGGTCTTGCTCTTCGCCGCCGAAGCCGTGTCGGCCACTGCCGGCAGGATTTCGTAATCCACATCGATCAGCGCCGCCGCCGCTTTCGCCTGCGCCAGCGTGTCGGCCACCACCAACGCCACCTGGTCACCGACGTAACAGACCTTGCTTTCGGCGATCACCGGATGCTTCGGCTCCTTCATCGGCGTGCCGTCGAGGCTGTTGATCAGCCAGCCGCACGGCAGCCCACCAACTGCTGCCATGTCCTTGCCGGTGACGACGGCGATCACGCCGGGCGCTTTCTTCGCCGCGGCGACGTCCACTTGCTTCAGCTTGGCGTGCGCGTGCGGGCTGCGCAGGAAAAAGCCGTAACTCTGGTTCGGCAACGCCACATCGTCGGTGTACTGGCCGGCGCCCGCGAGGAAGCGGTAGTCCTCCTTGCGCTCGACCGCCTTGCCGATAAATCCCGCTTGCGGAGCATTCATGCGCGCCTCCTACTTGCCCATGGCTTTCGCGCCTTGCGCGACCGCCTTGACGATGTTCTGGTAGCCGGTGCAGCGGCAGAAGTTGCCGTCGAGCCCCTCGCGGATTTCGCGGTCACTGCCGTGCGGATGGTGTGTCACCAGGTCGATCGCGCTCATCACCATGCCCGGCGTGCAAAAGCCGCATTGCAGCCCGTGGCAGGCCTTGAACGCTGCCTGCATCGGGTGCATGGTGCCGTCGGCCGGCGTGATGCCTTCGATCGTAGTGACCTCGGCGCCTTCTATCTGCGCGGCAAGCACATTGCAGCTTTTCACCGCGCGGCCGTTGACATGCACGGTGCAGGCGCCGCACTGGCCGGTGTCGCAGCCGACGTGGGTTCCGGTCAGCCGCAGGTCTTCGCGCAGATAAGTGACGAGCAAGGTATCGGGTTCAACGTCGGCGGTGATGGCCTTGCCGTTGACCCGCAACGAGAGCGGGACACGCATCAATGTCTCCTTCTGGGTTTCGCGGCAACGCAGCTCAGGGCCGGATGCCGACGCCTGTCGATTGAGGCGCACCGACTGTACTGCGTCGATCTTGGACAATGCAAGGCGAGCGCCGTCGCCTACGTGTTCTTGCGATGCACGTGCCGCAGCGCAAACTCAGCGGCAACTAGAATCAAGTCGAATTGGGCGAACAGCGATGGACAACGTCGACGCACAGGTGCTGAAGAAAGCGGATGAGTGGCTGCGCGCCGGCAGTCGCGCCGTATTGGGGACCATCGTACGCACCTGGGGCTCGGCGCCGCGGCCGGTAGGTGCTCTGGTCGTGATTCGCGACGATGGCCTCGTGGCCGGCTCAGTCTCTGGCGGCTGCATCGAAGATGATCTGGTTGATCGCGTGCGCCGCAAAGCGTTGGCGGCGGAATCACCGCAGCGCGTGACCTATGGCGTCACGGCGGAGGAAGCATTCCGCTTCGGCTTGCCATGCGGCGGCACCATCGAATTGATCCTCGAACCGCTCGGTCCGAACTCACAGATTGCCGAGTTGCTGGCCCGTGTGGCCGCTGGCCGGCAGACCGTGCGCACGCTCGACATGAAGACCGGCACGGTTGTCCTTGCCGACGGCAGCGGCACCGAACTGCTGGCGTTCGACGAGGAACGGCTGATCACCGCGCACGGCCCGCGCTGGCGACTGCTGGTCATCGGCGCCGGCCAGCTGACGCACTACGTGGCACAGATGGCGCAGGCGCTCGATTACCAAGTGACGATCTGTGATCCCCGCGAGGAGTATGCCGATGGTTGGCTGGTGCCCGGCACCGAGTTGCTGCGCACGATGCCTGACGACACCGTCGTCGAGTTCAAGCCCGACACGCACACTGCGGTACTCGCACTGACGCACGACCCGAAACTCGACGACCTGGCGCTGATGGAGGCGCTGAAATCGCCAGCGTTCTACGTCGGTGCCATCGGTTCGCAGCGCAATCAGGCCAAGCGCAAGGAGCGGCTGCAGGAATTCGGCGTCAATCTCGATCAACTCACGCGGCTGCATGGCCCCGTCGGCCTGAAGAACGGGGCGCGCACGCCGCCGGAAATCGCAGTCTCTATCCTGGCCGAGATGACGGCAGTGAAGTACGGCTACACGATCCCACCGCCGCGAGCACCAAACGTTGCAGCGGTCGAAGCAGGTTGCGCCCGCTGAGCCTGATGGCAGCCACGGCGCGATCGGCGTCGAACTACGGCGTAATGAAGGTCACGCTATAGGTGAAGCTGCCGCCGGCGCTGCAGTTGCTGACGCCGTCGATATCGACATCCAGCCGCGTGTCGGCGTTGCCGCGGTCCCAGCCGGATACGGGGGAAACCGAGGTATTGACCGACCACACGATGGTGTTGTCGCCGTAGCCGTTATCAGTGCGGCTTTCGATGCGCAGCGTCAGCGGCTGGCCGGCATCGTTGCGCATGTTGACGCTGGCGGCGCTGAAATTCGCGCTTGGGCAGGAGAATGAAAAGCGATCCGTCGGTGCGGCGAGCGCGCGAGGGATGTATCCACGCGGCGGCCAGGCGACGCCCGCGGTGGTTGCCGACGGCCCGGCCGTGCCGGGCCCGAGGATCCACAGCGCATTGGCCTGCGGTGCGTCACCGGTGCCAACCGTAGCCAGGCGCGAATACAGGATCCAGCGTCGGTGGCCGACAACTGCGTTGTTTGCGCCGCGGTCCTGCATATAACCGTTGAGCAGGTTGACGCTGCGCCCCGAAAAGCTCGAGTACGCCAGGTTCGAACGCCCGGCCGCCTCCGCACCCTCCGTGCTGTAGCAGGCCCAGGTGGCGGGCGGTGTGTGACTGAGACTGTTCTGGGCATCCATCATCAATGCCGCCTTCTGCGCCTTGGATGAGAAGACGAAATCGAGCGACAGGTTGCCCGGCAGGCCGGCCATTGCGCGGTAGTAGTTCAGCCGCTTGAGCACCGCCAATTTGAAGGCCTCGGTCGTATCGCCGGCCGTGCAGCTGTTGATCGAGCCGCTCCAGGAAAACGGCGTGTTGTCGAAGTACGTGTCCTGCCAGCGCGCGACGACTTCGCTGCGGCTGCTGGCGTTGATCGGTGCGACCGGCGCGGTGAGCACTCCGCTGGGCGGCGGCGCTGGTGCTGGTGCGGGGGCCGGCACAGGTGCGGGTGCCGGGGGCGGCACAGGCGCGGGTGCCGGCACAGGCGCCGGTGCCGGTACAGGCGCAGGTGCGGGTACCGGCGCAGGAACTGGAGCCGGCGCGGGTGGTGGAGTCGGGGTCGGTGCAGGCGTCGGCGCGGGCGCTGGCGTTGGTTCGGGACTCGGCGCCGGCGTGGGCGCTGGAGCCGTCGCAGGCGCCGCCACATTGTCGGAGCCTCCGCATCCAGACAGGACACCGGCAGTCAGCACGCAGGCAAAGAGGAGTCGCATCTGGGATCGCGGGCGATGAACTTTGCGCATCCTAGGGGGCGTGCGTCGCAATCGGAATCGTCGGTTCGCATGAATACAACACAAGCGCGAAAATTCAGCCGTTGAAAGTGACCACCCGCGTCCCGGCGCCTTCAGCAATACTCCGCCCTGGGCCGCGCGGCCCTGCCAAGACAAACTCGATGGTCACCGACGAATCCCTGCTGCGCGAAGACATCCGGCTGCTGGGTCGCCTGCTCGGGCAGACGGTGCGGCACTTCCAGGGCGAGGCGCTGTATCAAGCCGTCGAGGAAATCCGCCAGACCGCCACACGGTTTCGCCGCCATGGCCACGCCGACGATGCGCGCCTGCTCGACAAGCTGCTCAAGCGCCTGTCGCGCGACGACACGATGAGCGTGGTGCGCGCGTTCAGCTACTTCTCGCACCTCGCCAACCTCGCCGAAGACCTGGCACAGATCCGCAACCTGCGCCGCCAGCGGCGCGAAGGCAAGACACTGCATGGCAGCCTGGCCGAAACAGCAAAACTGCTGGCCACGCGGGCTTTGCCGGTGGCGCGGGCGCGCGAATTGCTGGCCCGCGC
Source organism: Burkholderiaceae bacterium (assembly GCA_041611275.1). Classification (GTDB taxonomy): domain Bacteria; phylum Pseudomonadota; class Gammaproteobacteria; order Burkholderiales; family Burkholderiaceae_F; genus JADJWR01. The sequence goes on along the minus strand of JBFINI010000020.1, from coordinate 2,864 downwards.
CGACGTGATGCCGGTGCTGACCGCACACCCGACCGAGGTGCAACGCAAGAGCATCCTCGATACCGAGCGCGACATCGCCGCCGCGCTCGATCTGCGCGACACCTCGCTCGCCCTCGGCGATCAGGACGCTGCGGCAAGAGCCGAGGAGCGGCTTTCGACGCTGATCGCCACGCTGTGGCTCACGCGCATGCTGCGGCCAGCCAAGCTCACGGTTTTCGACGAAATTCACAACGCCCTGGCGTACTGGCGAACGACATTCGTGCCGGAGATACCGCGGCTGTATGCCGAAATCGAATCCACATTCGAGATGCCGGCGGCGCCCTCGTTCCTGCGCCTGGGGTCGTGGATCGGTGGCGACCGCGATGGTCATCCACAGGTCACGGCCGAAACGATGGCCAGCGCGCTGGCCGCGCAGTCGCAACTGATGTTCGAACACTACGCGGCGCAGGTGCACGCGCTGGGCGCCGAACTGCCGCTGTCGGCGACGCTGGCGCGCTTCGATACCGCGCTGGCAAAGCTGGCCGCGCGCAGCCCCGATCCGACGACACATCGCGCCGACGAACCGTACCGCCGCGCGCTGACCGGAATCTACGCACGCCTGCTCGCCACGGCGCATCATCTGGGCATCGATCTGCGCGCGCGAGCAGCGGTCGGCGAGTCGCAGCCGTACACGGCAGCGGCTGACCTCGCCGCCGACCTGCGCGTCATCGGGGAGTCGCTGGCCCATCACGGCACTGCGGCACTGGCCCGACCTCGACTGCAGCCGCTGGCGCGCGCGGTCGAGGTCTTCGGCTTCCACGGCGCCACCCTCGACCTGCGGCAAAGCTCGGACGTGTTCGAATCGGTCGTTGCCGAGCTGTTTGCCGCCGCTGAGGTCAGCCCCGAGTACCGCAAGCTCGACGAAGCCCAGCGCGTCAAACTGCTGACGCGCGAACTTTCGCACACGCGGCCGCTCGTTTCGCCACATCTCTCCTATGGCGAACGCACGCGTGCCGAACTGGCGGTGTTTGATAGCGCGCGCGAACTTCGCGCGCGCTACGGCGAGCGCGCGATCGACAAGCACATCGTCTCGCACACCGAGCGGCTGAGCGACCTGCTGGAGGTGGCGCTGCTGCAGAAGGAATGCGGACTGCTCGCCGGCAACGAACTGCGCTGCTGCGCGCTGATGGTGGTGCCGCTGTTCGAGACGATCGACGATTTGCAGCGCGCGCCGCAGGTGATGCGGGAACTTCTCGAGCACCCGGGACTGCGCCATTTGCTGGTACCGACGCTTGGCGGCCGGCCGACGCAGGAAGTCATGCTCGGATACTCGGACAGCAACAAGGACGGTGGCTTTCTGGCCTCCAACTGGAATCTCTACAAGACGACGCAGAAACTGCGCGCGTTGTTCGACCGCCACGGCGTACGGCTGCGGCTGTTCCACGGCCGCGGCGGCACGGTTGGCCGCGGCGGCGGGCCGAGCTTCGAGGCGATCCTGGCACAGCCGCCGGGCAGTGTGACCGGCGCCATCCGCCTCACCGAACAGGGCGAGATCATCCACGCCAAGTATGCCGATGCGCGCATCGGCCACCGGCATCTGGAACTGCTGGTCGCGGCGGTGCTGCAAGCCAGCCTGCTGAACGACGGCGCACCGTCAGCCAGCGCCGCCGATTTCGAGGCGGCGCTGGAAGAGATTGCCGCGCAGGCGCACCGTGCCTATCGCAGGCTGATCTACGAAACCGACGGGTTCGCCGGGTACTTCTTCAGCGCCACGCCGATCAACGAAATCACCGAGCTGAACATCGGCAGCCGGCCGGCGGCGCGCAAGGCGACCGGCCGCATCGAGGACCTGCGGGCGATTCCGTGGGTGTTCTCGTGGGGACAGTGCCGGCTGCTGCTGCCCGGCTGGTTCGGTTTCGGCAGCGGCATCGACGGCTTCCTGAAAGCCGGGGCAACGGCGGCGGCACGCAAGGCGCGCAAGCAGCTGCTGGAACGGATGCTGGCCGAATGGCCATTTTTCCGCGCACTGACGTCGAACATGGAAATGGTGCTGGCCAAAACGGATCTCGCCATCGCCAGTCGCTACGCACAGCTGGCGGCCGACCGCAAGCGCGGCGCGGCGATCTTCGGTGCCATCGAGAACGAGTGGAAGCTGACCGTCAAGCACTGGCTGGCGATAAGCCACCAGCGCAGCGTGCTCGAAGCGAGCCCCGAGCTGGCGCGCAATCTGCGCAACCGGATGCCTTACCTCGATCCGCTGAATCATCTGCAGGTCGAGCTGATCAAGCGCCACCGTGAGGGCAAGATCGACGAGCGCGGCAAACGCGGCATTCTGCTGACGATCAACGGCATTTCCGCCGGCCTGCGCAACACCGGATGATGGCGATGCTCGAGCCGCTGCCCTACGAGACGACGCCGGAGCTGGCGCCGTTCTTCGACTTCTTCCTGACCACGCTCGGCTTCGTGCCCAACAGCATGCTGACCATGCAGCGCAAGCCGAAGGTGGTGCAGGCGTTTGCGCAACTCAATGCGGCGGTGATGGACCCGGCCGGCACCGTCGATGCCGGTTTCCGCCGCCTGCTGGGTCACATGGCCAGCCGCGCTGCGGGCTGCGGCTACTGCATGGCGCATACGGCGCTGGGAGCCAAGAACTTTGGCATCAGCGACGAAAAGCTCGCCGCGTTATGGGACTACGCGACGAGCCCGCTGTACTCGGAAGCGGAACGGACGGCACTCGATTTCGCTTTGGCCGCGGCCAGCGTGCCCAATGCGGTCGATGAGGCGCTCGCGGCGCGCCTGAAGCGGTTCTGGTCCGACGAGCAGATCGCCGAGATGCTGGCCGTCGTCGCCATGTTCGGTTTCCTGAACCGCTGGAACGACACAAT
>JBFINI010000019.1:0-16931 GCA_041611275.1 Burkholderiaceae bacterium | reverse complement strand
GCTGACCATGTGCTGCTGGTGTTTCCCTTCGAAAAGAAAATCTACGATGCGGCCGGCATCGCCGCGACCTACGTCGGGCACCCGCTGGCCTCGCGTATTCCCAGCCAAGCCGAGCCTTCGGCAGCGCGGGTGCGGCTCGGCCTGCCGGTCGATGGTCCGGTAATCGCGTTGCTGCCGGGCAGCCGCCGCGCCGAAGTGCAGTACATCGGCCCGAGCTTCATCGAGGCGGCGACGCGGCTGCTGCAGCGCGAGCCGGCGCTGCGGTTCGTCTTGCCCGTCGCGGAGCCGCGGTTGCGGCCGTTGCTTGCCCCCGCACTAGCCACGCTGGGCGCGGCCGCGGAGCGGCTCATGCTTTTCGACGGCCGCTCGCATGAGTGCCTGCAAGCCGCCGATGCTGTGCTGGTTGCCAGCGGCACTGCGACGCTTGAGGCCGCTCTGTTTGGCAAACCGATGGTGATTGCCTATCGAATGCCGACACTGTCGTACTGGATCATGCGCAACATGGGTGAGCTGTCTTTCGTCGGCCTGCCCAACATATTGGCTGGCGAGTCGCTGGTCCCTGAACTGCTGCAGCATGAGGCAACTCCGGCCCGGCTGGCTGACGCCATGATGGAACTGCTTGACGACGCGCCGCGTTGCCGGAGACTTCGCGAGCGATTCGCGGCAATGCACGAGTCATTGCGTCGGGATACGCCGACGCTGGCCGCCGAGTCGATCATCGCGACGATGAAGCCATGAGTCCGCGACGACGTCAACCGTGGTCAGGGCCGGGTGATCTTTTCGGGCCGGCGTCGCGAAACGACATGCTTACCTGCGGCGCTGACGAAGCAGGCCGCGGCCCGCTGGCCGGGCCAGTGGTTGCCGCGGCCGTCATCCTCGATCCAGCCCGGCCGATCGAAGGTCTGCGCGATTCAAAGCAGCTTTCCGCGGCCAGGCGGGAGGACCTCGAAAAGTCGATCCGCGAACGCGCCGTTGGCTTCGCGGTCGCCATGGCCAGTGTCGAAGAGATCGATCGGCTGAATATCCTGCAGGCGAGCCTGCTGGCGATAAAGCGGGCGGTCGAATCGCTCGATCCTTTGCCGGTCCTTGCCCTGATCGACGGTAACCGGCTGCCGCACCTAGGCATTGAAGCGCAGGCGGTAATCGGCGGCGATGCATCGATACCCTGCATCTCGGCGGCTTCGATCCTCGCCAAGACCCATCGCGACCGATTGATGGTCGAGCTGGACCGGCGTTACCCTGGCTATGGCTTTGCCGAGCACGTTGGGTACCCGACACCGCGGCACCTGCAGCAGTTGCGCCTGCTCGGGCCCTGCGCGGAGCATCGCCGGTCGTTTGCACCGGTGCGCGTTGCGTTGGCGGCCGGCGAGGTTCGATGAAGGCGATCAGTTCGGCGGCCAACCCAGCTTTCAAGGTCTGGCACCGGCTGGCGACCCAGCCCCGCGCGGTGCGCCAATTGCGGCAGGCACTGGCAGAAGGACTGCATCTGGCGCAGGCTGCACTGACGGCCGGTGCGAGGGTGGAGTCGGTGCTGCTGCGCCACGGCGCGCGCGGGGCGGAACTCGAAGACCTTGCGGGGCGCGCCATTGGCGCGGGCGCTGTCGGTTACGAACTCGCCGCGCCGTTGTTCGAGCGTGTTTCCCCGACCGAACACGGCGTCGGCTTGATACTGGTCGTCGACGTGCCGGCTTCTCCCATGCCGGTCGCGGCCAGGCACGACCTGGTGTATCTGGATGGCATCCAGGATCCTGGCAATGCCGGTGCACTGCTGCGCACTGCCGCCGCTGCGGGAGTGCGCGAAGTGCTGGCCGGGCCGACGACGGCGGCGCTCTGGGCGCCGAAAACGCTGCGTGCGGGGCAGGGCGCGCATTTCCGCCTTCGGCTGCACGAACACGTCGGCGCCGAGGCGCTTGCAGGAACCCTCGATGGCGCCTGGATCGGGGCCGATGCACGTGCGGGTGAGCCGCTTTGGTCGGCCGATCTGTCGGCAAGGCGCCTCGGCTGGATTTTTGGCGGCGAAGGTGCCGGCCTGTCGCCGCCGGCACGGTCCATCTGCCGGCACCACGTTTCGATACCAATCGATGCCGCCGCCGAGTCGCTGAACGTTGCTGCGGCGGCCGCGGTCTGCCTTTTCGAGCGCCGGCGGCGACTTTCCACATCACTGTGATGCGCTAGGCGCGTGCCTCTTGGCAGGGTCCCGGTCATCCGCAAGAATTCCCTTGCAGAGCAAGGAGAAGAATCATGTGGGGTGAAGCGTTGCTCAAACGGGCGGCCAACAAGGTCACCGGCAAGATCGCAGGGTCTCAGTTGGCCAAGCTGGCCGAGCAGGTGCGGGCGCACGGAGGCCTGCCGTTGCGCATCGCGCTGCCTGATGGCGAGTGCATCGACCTGGGCGACTCACCGCGGCAGACGCTGACCGTGCGGGATCCGGCCGTGCTGCCCGCGTTTTCACGGCCGAGACTCGGGACGCTGGCCGAGGCCTATGTCGAAGGGCGGATCGATCTCGACGGTGATATCGGCGAGGCCATCGCGATCGCGTCGGGGCTGGTCGAAGCCGCCGGTGTGCCGGTCGCTGAGCGCCCCGAGATCGTGCCGGCGCGGCACGATCCGCACGCCGACTGCGCCGACATCCGCCACCACTATGACGTCGGCAACGAGTTCTACCGACTGTGGCTCGATCACCGCATGGTTTACTCCTGCGCGTACTTCGAGACCGGCGCCGAGGACATCGACACCGCGCAGCGCGCCAAACTCGATCACATCTGTCGCAAGCTGCGCCTGCAGCCGGGCGAACGTCTGCTCGACATTGGCTGCGGCTGGGGCGCGCTGGTCATTCACGCCGTTCAACACTACGGCGTCTCGGCGGTGGGCATCACGCTGTCCGAACAGCAGGCACTGCTGGCCCGCGAGCGCATCGCAGCGGGCAATCTGCAGGGGCGTGCGGAGATATTGCTGCTCGACTACCGCGATCTGCCGCAGCGCTTCGGCGAACGCTCGTTCGACAAGCTGGCGAGTATCGGCATGTTCGAGCACGTCGGTTTGAACAACCTGTCGGTCTATTTCTCCACCGCCGCCCGCATGCTTCGCGATCGCGGGCTGATGCTCAACCACGGCATCACCAGCGCCGACGTCGGCAACCGGCCGATCGGTTCCGGTGCCGGCGAGTTCGTCGGCAAGTACGTCTTTCCGAACGGCGAGTTGCCACATCTACATCTGGCAGTACGCGAGATGTCGGACGCCGGGCTCGAAGTCTTCGACGTCGAAAGCCTGCGGCCGCACTATGCGCTCACGCTCTCGCACTGGTCGCGCCGGCTCGAGCAACGGCTCAAGGAGGCGGCGAGCGAGGTTTCCGAGCGGACTCTGCGCATCTGGCGTGTATACCTTGCCGGCTGCAGCCATGGCTTCGCGCAGGGCTGGATGAATCTCTATCAGATCCTTGCCAGCCGCCAGGCTGCGGTCGGGCCGACCGAATTGCCGCTGACGCGTCGCTGGCTGTACCGCTGAGCGGCGCGCTTCGCGCCGCCTCAGTTGAGGTTGAACTCGATCAGTTCGAACGTCGTTGCGTCCTGCAGCGTGCTGCCGACGCGGGTCGAGACCGTGTACTTGACGAACCGCTTGACCTCGGCGGCGTACCAGACGACATGCTCGACGCTTACCGGCGGCGAGCCGCGGACCTGCGCCCGGCCGCGCAGCACCAGCTTGACGGCGCGAAAGCGGCCGGCGGCGACCTGGACTTCTTCCTCGCCTTCGACGCTCGCTTTCAGCGGCACGACGGTCCGTTCGACCTCTCGTCGCTGTTCGGCAAGGCTCTGACCTGGACGCAGTGGCCGCGCGGCCAGCAGATACGGAGAGAACTCGGGAGGCGTCAGCGACCAGCCGGGCAGGGCGGAGAAACCGGCTTCCAGCGCAACGATCGTCGAACGCACCTTGCCGTCCGAAGTCGTGGTCCAGGTTTCGGCGATGCCGTCATCGGTCAGTTCCGCCACTGTCGCGGTCAGGAACAAATCGCCGAGGCGGAACTGGTCCTGCACCCGGTAGCGCCAGTTGTCGCCGACCCGCGGCAGCAGCTCTGGGCGGCCGGCCATGGCCAGCCGCGGCGCGGCTTGTGCATCGATACGCGCAACGGCCGCGCTGCCAGCCGGGCTCTGCTCGCGCGCAAAGGTGGCGATTCGTGTCCGCGCCAGTTCGGCGAAGCGACCGCTCGGATACTGGCGCAGATAGGCGCGGTACTCGTCGGCGCGAATCGATTTCTCGATGCTGCTCCAGAACGCCAGTTCGCCGGCCGCTTCCTGCTCGGCATTGGCGGCTAGCGGCGCGGCCCGCCCGGGCACGAACGCGAACTCGCCGAGCAGCGACGAGCTCTCCCACGGAACCTGTCGCCGCTCAGTGCCCTGCAGCACGGCCTCGCGAACCTTCTTGAACATCGACTCGACAGGCAGCCCGGGCGTCACCAGGTGCTTGGCTAGGTTCAGCGAGTAGAGGCTGTTCGGCCCGGCGCCGTCCTCGGCGACTTTGCCGGGGGCCGTCGCAAAGGCGAGCAGGGTTCCTACCGGCGCGTCCATCTGCGCTAGGCCACGCGCCGGCCGTGTCTTGCCGGCGAACGGATTGTTGCGGCAGGCATCGAGGATCACGATGTTGATCCGGCTGCGCGCGTGCGACATGCGGCCGAGGATGAATCCGACATCGAGTCCGACCACCGGAATCTCGTCTTCGCTGCGCGGCTCGACGTCGATCGGCACCAGGTAATTGTTGTCGCGCACCTGCAGCGCATGGCCGGCGTAATAGACGACGGCAACGGTCGTCTCGCTCAGACGATCGCCGAATTCGCGGAACGCGTTGACCATGCCGTTGCGGCCAAGGTTTTCGTGGCGGGTGACCTTGAATCCCGCCTGTTGTAGGGCGTTGGCGATCAATCTGGCGTCGTTGACCGGGTTGTCGAGCGGACTCGACGGATAGGCGGCGTTGCCGATCACCAACGCCAGCCGCTCTTCGGTGACGGCCACACCGCGCGTGCGCTGCGCCAGCGCCGCATTGGTGGTCGACAACAGCAGCGCCGCGGCGATCAGCCAGCCAGCGCCGGGCCAGTGACGGGTCGTCTTCATCGCAGCGGTTCGGCCGGTGCAAGCAGCAACGACTCGAACTGCGCCGCCGGTGGCAGGCCGGCCACGCAGAACACTTGCGAACGCAGTTCCGGAGTGCCATGCCACCACACGCTGCACGCGGGCAGCCCGGTCGCTTTTGTCACCTTGCCGACCGCGCCCGCGCTCGCCGGCAGTGATTGCAGCAGTTCATCGGCCAAGGTCGCGGCATCGCGATCGACCGCGCCGGCCAACGCCTGGGTGGCGGCAACCGCGGCGAGCGCGCGCTCGAGTCGTTCGATCGGCAGGCGGGCGCGGACCGCCTGCTGTGCAATGTCTTCGATCGCCGCGTACCAGTTCGACGCCGCAAGCGCGGCGGCCAGTCCGATGGGTTCCGCAAGGCACGGAGCGGCGACCGTCAGCGGGAAACGCCGGCCGATGCGGTCGGCGCTCGGCACCAGGACACCGGCCCAGCCGGCGTCGGTCAGTACGCGCGGACCGATCCAGAAGCGATGCGGCACGATGTCGCGAGCGGCGGTTTGCCCCGATCCCTGCGCGAACGCCAGGCCCTGCTGCAGCCAGTCGTCCCAGGCCTGTACGAACTCGTCCGAAAGCCGGCGCCCCGCAAAATCGCCGAGGACTGGCAACTTGCCGTACCAGCCGGGCACTTCGCTCGTTTTTGTCGACGGCGACTTCATAGCCGTTGCGGACACTGGAACTGCTCGAGCGCGGCCAGGCGCAGCGGGTTGATCGGCGACGCACTCCTGATCTCGAAGCGCGCGCGCCGGCCTTCGATGTCGAAGACCACCTGCAGGCGATCGGCAGCCTCCTGCGGCTCGATGCGGACGCGCTCGAATAGTCGCAGCAGCCCCCATGGCCCCTCGAAGGTGTGGCGCGTGCCGCCAGCGGCGCCCGCCGCGGCCAGCCCGACGCGGACCCGCTGCACGCTGGCCGCTGGATCCGGCCAACGCAGCGCGACCGTGGTGCGCGAGTCGCGCGCGAAACGCATCAACTGGCCATCGACTTCGATTTCGAAGCCGGCAGCGCCGGCGTCGAGTTCGAGCAGCCGGAAGTCCAGCCGCACACCCAGCTTGCGGCCGCCGTCTCCAAACATGGCGCTGCGGATCTGCTGCGCGCGCTGGAACTGCTGCAGAGCTTCGGCCGGCTCGGCGCCGCCGTCGGCGCCCGGCAAGGTCCAGTTCCTGGCGGCCGTATCGACATACGGCGCCAGCTGACGCTGGAAAAAGCCGTCGAGCACGCCGCCGACGGCGAAGGTGCCGGCGAAGTCGCTTCGCGAGATCTCGTCACTGCCGGCGCGGGCGAACGGATAACGCCCGTGCACGAGCCGGCTGCACGGCGCGCCAACCTCGCTCGCAAGCTGCCGGCCGAGATCGCCGCGGCGGGCGGCGAAGATCTGGGTCGCCGTGCGGCCGGCGAGCTCTTGCAGCATCGAGCGCAACGGCTCCGGCAGGCGCGCCGCCAGCGCATGCAGGCCGCGTCCGACATCGCTGTTCGGCGCGGCAGTCTTGCGCCTGACCGCATCGTCGACCGCGGCCAAATGCGACGACAGCTTGCCGAGCAGGTCGATAGCCTCCTGCAGCGCCGGTCGCTGGTCGCTGAATAGCCGCTGCAGGGAGTCGAACCGCTCGCGCACCGTCGCCGCCTCGTCGGCCAGTGCGCGCGAACGTGCCGCGCCACCGGCCGGTCGGGCGTTAATCGCGATTTCGCGCGCGACCGCCTGCAGCAGGGCGAGCAGCGGCGAATCGGTGCGGGCCAGGATCTGCGTCACCTGCGCGCTCTGCGCCAGGTCGGCAGTCGGCACGACGCGCAGGTCGCGCACAAACTCGTCCCAATGCCGCAAGTAGTCGGCGACGTACCGTTGTTCGATCTCCGCGTAAAGGTTGTCGATCGACATGCCGTCCGGAGGCTTGGCACCGGTGCCGAGTACCCAGTCGGACTCGGCCGACAGCTGCTGCAGCACTTCCGCGCCGAGCGTGCGCAGTCGGCCGTAAACGATGCGCGAGTACAGGCGCGGAACGCCCTGTGCCAGCGACCGGCCACTGGCGCGCGCGAAGACCTGGTTGGCGGCCGTGCCGGCAAGCGCCTCGGCTGTGAAGTCCTGCGTGCCAGCGGCTGCCGCGATGCGCGCATCGAGGTTCTGCAGGCGGACATACGCGCGCATTGCCAGCGGCACGCGGCCGACGCGTTCACGCGTCTGCTCGATCAGTTGCCGGTCGGCCAGGGTCGGCGCCCCGACTTCGCCGCTGCCGACCAGGCGGTCGAAATGGCGGCGCAAGGCCGCGCTGGCCTCGGCGCTGACCGTCGCGGGCAGCGTCAGGTCCCAGTCTGCATGCAGATAGCTGCCGAGCGCGCCGCGGTCGAAGTTCTGGCCGCCGAACAGCATCAGGTACGCTTTCAGCGCCTCGTAGATCGACTCGAAGTGCTGCTCGCCGCCGGCGCGCAGCCTGGCTTCAAGCCGGACGGCGATGCGCGGCAGGAGGGCGTCCTGCAGCAACCGCAGGTAGGCGTCGTGGCTGGCGGCGCGAATCGGCTGCTGCTGATCGAGGCCGAGCGGCACTCGCCACCGAACTGCGCCGGCCTGCTGCGCCGCCGGGGCCGGCGCGCCGAGCGCATGCAACCCTTCGAGGACCGGCAACAGGGACAGAAGATCGGTCGGCGCCGCCACTCTGGCGACGGCCACCTCGCGCTCAAGCCCGACGAGCTCCGCCTGCACCGTGGCGATGTACGCGGAATCGTCTCCGTACTGGCGCCACAGCAGCGCCAGGGCGACAGCAACCGCGCCGCCGGTCGCCGCCACAACGCCCCATTCGAGCAGCGCCCGCCGCCGGCGCCAGCGCAGGTTGGCGCCGACCAAGCCCGACTCGGCGAACACCACCTCGCGCAGCAGGCGGGTCACGAAGAACGATTTGCCGGTCGGTCGCGCCGGAGCGACGATGCGGCTGCCCACGCCGAGCGCGCGCGCCAGCCCGCCCAGCGCGCGGTCAATCGGCGTGCCCTCCTGCGTTGCGCTGGTGAAGTAGATACCGCGCAGCAGTGGCCGGCGCTGCGCCGGCAGTTCGCCGAAGGTCGACTGCATGAAGTTGACCAGTGTCTCTCGCAGGACCCGCCATTGCTGAGGAAAGGCGTAAATCGCCGCTCGCCGCTCGCGGTCACCTTCGCCCTGCAGCCGGTCGATCAGGCGTTCGTCGAGCCTCTTCTCGAGGGCCACCAGTTCGCTGGGCAGGCGCAACAACGGGTCGGCGGCCGTCGCACTGTCGTCAAAGGGAAAGGTCGCCCCCCAGACCTGCGCCCGCTCGTCCTTGTCGAAGTCGGCGAAAAACTCGATGAAACCGGCCAGCAGGTCGAGCTTGGTGACCAGCACATAGACCGGAATGCCGGCGCCGAGGCGCGTCTGCAATTCGTCGATTCGTTCGCGCAGCCGCCGCGCATGCAGGCGTTGTTCGTCGCGGCTGGCAGCCAGAAGATCGCTGACGCTCACAGTCAGCAGCACGCCGTTGATCGGCTGTCGCGGCCGATGCTTGCGCAACAGGTCGAGGAAGCCGAACCAGGCCGCTTGGTCGGCCGCCTGGTCGCTGTCCTGAGTGGTAAAGCGGCCGGCGGTGTCGATCAGCACCGCTTGGGCGGTGAACCACCAGTCGCAGTTGCGTGTACCGCCGATGCCGCGTACGCCTCGCTTGCCCAACGCTGTTGCCAGCGGAAAGTCGAGGCCGGAGTTGGCTAGTGCGGTCGTCTTGCCGGCGCCGGGCGCGCCGATGATGACGTACCACGGCAATTGGTAGACGAAGGGCCGACCGGCGAACGCGTCGAACAGCCGCCGCCGGCCGCCGAGGCGGCGGCGCCGCAGCGAGGCGACGGCTTCCTCGAATCGTTTGCGGATCAGCGCCAGGTCATGTGCGCCCGGCGCCGCGGTGCGCGCAGTCGCCGTGTCGCCGGAGGCCAGCCCATCGAGCAGCCGACGATTGCACTGTGCCTGCCGCGCGCTGCGGCCGGCCGCGTAGGCGGCGGCCAGCGCCGCCCAGGCGGTGATCACCAGCCAGCGGGACAGATCGCTTTCCAGCGGTCGTATGTCGCCGATCGACAACAGCGGACCGAGGAACCAGAGCAGCGTGTTGGCGGCGAGCAGTCCGGCGGCAACCAGCAAGGGCCGGCTGAAGAGGGTGTCGAGCAGATGCTTCATGGTGGCGCGGCGGCCGCATCAGCCTTCGGGGCGAGGCAGCAGCAGTTCGATCTCGACCCGGCGGTTGCGCGCGCGCCCCTCGGCGGTGTCGTTGGCCGCCAGCGGCTGCGCCTCGGCGCGCCCCTCGGCGCGCAGGCGCTCGGGCCGCGTGCCGAGTTGCACCAACGCCTGCACCACCGCACCGGCCCGTTCGAACGACAGGTGCCAGTTCGACGGGAACTGCACCGAGTTCGACGGCTGGTCGTCGGTATGACCGATCACCGCGATCTGCCCAGGATGGGCGGCCAGCGCGGCGGCAACCCTGCGCAGCAGTTCACCGCGGTTGGGGTCGAGTCGGACCGAACCGGCGACAAAGAACCGATCAGCAGACAGGATGACGACCGAGCGCAGCGCTTCGTCGCGCACGACGATCGAGCCGTCGGCGATGTCGGCGCGCAGCTGCGGCACCAGGCGGGGTCGCGCCCTCGCCGACGTGCGGTCGAGCAGGTCGCTGCGCAATGCGGTAGGGATGGCGAGGATATGCTGGAACAGCGGCCGGGACTTGTCGCTCAGGCGGGCATTAAGTCCCAGCGCCGCGCCGACGATCAGCAGGGCGCCGAACGCCAGAACGACCCACGGCGGCAGCACCGACAGGGCGCGGTCGCGCGTCTGTACGCCACTCCAGCGCAACGACAACGCGCGCGCGGAGTGCTCGCCGGCGGTCGGGCGGATCGCCTTCAGCAGACGCGCCGCGATCGCGTCGAGTTGCGCGCGGCCGTTCGGCTTGCCGCGAAACCGTCCTTCGAATCCCAGCGCGAGGCAGACGTAGAACAGTTCCAGCAGATCGGCGTTGGCGGCAACGTCCTCGCCCATCCGTTCCAGCAATTTGAACGCCTTTTCGCCGCCCCAGGCTTCCTCGTGAAACTCCTGCAGCAGCGTGTGCTCGGCCCAAGTGCCTTCGGCGCCCCACGGCGTCGTTGCGATGGCCTCGTCGATGAACGTGCATAGCACGTAGCGGGCGGCGATGATCTTCGGCCGCGGCAGTCCGCTGGCCTTCGCCTCGGCCTCGAACTCCTCGACGCGGGCCAGCAACTGGCGGCGCAGATCCTGCGGGTTCGCATGTGCCGTCGTCGCGCGCAGCTTGGCGACCAGCGCCAGCAGCACATTGGCGGCGCCCAGCAGCGGGTTGATGCCGGCGACCAACCTCTGCAACTCGGTGTTGGGCGCCTTTAGCCCACTGACGCGCAGTCGACCGTCGCCTGCCGGGCCGGCGATCGCCATGGGCTCGACGGCCTGATTACCGCTGTCGCTACCAGTCGCCATTGAGCGCCTCCTCGCAATGCCTACGGCGGACCGATCTCGTGCGTGGCAACCGGCGCGGGTCAGCCGCGCCGGTGCTCAGTTGCCTTGCCCGCCGGCCTCGCGCAGGAAGCGCTCGCGTTGCGCTTCGTTGTCGAGGCTCTGCGCCAGCCTGGAGAAGAACTCGTGCCGGCTGACGCCTTCACCGGCGGCGCGACGGGTGACGACTTTGGCGATCGGGCCGATGTAGGTAGTCAGCAAGCGCGTCGCGCGATCGAGATCCTGGGCGGTCAGCGCCGGGCCGCCGGCCGCAGGAGTCGACGGCTCGGTCTGGCCGCCGACTCCGGGCAACGTCGGGATCACTGTGCGCCGGCCGGTCAGCGCCACGCAGAACGAGTCGCGATCGCGCGGATCGTCGATCGATGCGGACACGGCCGCCACCAGCGAGTTGAGGTCGCGATGCTCGCGCGCCGCCCGGCGGACGATCACTTTCGCCACCGGACCGACAAAACGGGCGAGCTCGACGTCGACTTTGGCGAGGACAGAGGCATCCCAGCCGGTCGGCGGCGGCAGGCTGGTGCCCAGCGCGCCGGTCTTCTGCACCGACGGTGCAGCGGGTTCGGTAGCGGCCGGCCGCGTTCTGGTGGCGATGATCGTCGCTTCGGAAATTGCTTCGCTGACCGGACGCGCATAGGCGGCCAGGATCGCGGCGCGGAACTCCGCCGCATCGTCATAGCGGCGCTCGGGGCCCTTACTGATGGCGCGGGCGACGATGGGGTCGTACTTCGGCCAGCGGTGCAGCGGGTCGACCGTCGACGGCGGCTCGGGGTCGACGTAGCAGACGTCGTGCATGATCGCTTCCGGCCGGCCGCGAAAAGGCGCCTGCCCGGCGAGCAGGACGTAGAAGAGCACGCCGGCCGAGAAGATGTCCATCCGGTGGTCGGTCGGCTGGCCGAGATAATGTTCCGGCGCGATGTAGCCCGGCGTGCCCATCACGACGCTGGCATGCGTCCGGTCCGACGATTCAATGCGGGCGACGCCGAAGTCGGCCAGCTTGATCCGGCCATTGGCCATGATGATGATGTTGGCCGGCTTGATATCGCGGTGCCAGATCGAATGGCCGTGCGCGTAATGAAGCGCATCAAGCAGCTGCGACATGATGCTGACCGTGTCGCGTTCGTCGAACGTCGCCGCGCGCGCCAGGAAATCGCGCAGCGAATTGCCCTCAACGCACTCCATCGCGATATACGCGTAACGGTCGTCCTCGCCGTATTCGTAGATGGCGACGATGCCCGGGTGGTTCAGTGCGCCGGCCGCCTGCGCTTCCTTGCGAAAGCGGCCGGCCATCGATTCGGCCTTCTCGTCTTCCTCGATCAGTTCCTTGCGGATCGTCTTGATCGCCACCGGACGCTTGATGACCGGGTCGTAGCCCCGATAGACCGTGCCCATCGCGCCCTTGCCGAGCACGCCGGTGATCGGATACTTGCCCAGCCGCTCAGGCACGTTCATTCGATCACCGACTGCAGCGCGATGACGCGCGATTCAGCCATCAGCCTTCCAGCATCTTCATCGCCTGCACCATGCTCGTGCGCATGCGGCCAATCGAGCGTGCCAGCACGCCGATTTCATCGCCCGACGTGCGCTTGAACTCCGGAATGTCGAGTTCGCCGAGGCTGACACGGTCGGCGAACTGCGACAGCTTCGTGACCGGGCGGATAACCATCAGCCAGAGCATCACGTTGAGCGCAACGCCGATTACGATGAACACGATAGTGACCGACGTCATGAACACCTTGAACGCCTCGTTAGCGCGGGCCAGCGGCACCCGCGTCGGCACGGAAATGATCTGTGCGCCGACGACCTCGTTGATCTGCCAGCCAAAGCCGTTTGCTGGTCCGTAGCGTTCGACCATCGTCTTCGGCGCGGCGTCGACCGTACTGTGACAGTAGAGGCATTTCTCGTTGGCGATGCGTAGCGGGCGGGCGACGTAGAAGGATCCGCCGGTGGGCGTATCGCGGTCGCCGATGATCTCGCCCGCGTCCTTGCTGCCGCGAAACTGGTTGACGATGTCGGTTTCCCATTCGACCGCACGGTTGCGCGGGTTGGTGGGGTTAAGGACCGCCTCCTTGTAGCTGTACTCGGAGTGCTTCTTGCGCAGGTCGTTGAAGATCTCGGTGGCCGAGTACGCTGGCACCGACTGCGGCAGGAAGGTGTACTTCATCTGCGTTTCCAGCAACGGGTTGATCTGTGCCGACGTGTACGTGCGCGCAGCGATCGCCGTATCCATCAGCAGCCGCGCGTTCTCGGCGATCTCCTCCTTGGCGTTCTTCTCCAACAAGGTCCAGGAGACGTAGCCGGTGGCCGCTAGTCCGGCCGCGAAGACGAGCAGAAAGACGAAGTTGAACTTCAGCAGAAGTTTCATCTTGACCTCACACTATCGGGCGGGGGTCTGGGGCGACTGACCTGGGGCCGCCGCGGGCGGCGGACTCTTGGGCGGCGGTGGGTCTTTCGGCAGGTACTTCTCCGGAAACAGGATCGGGTCCCATTCCGGGTGCGACGACAGGTTGGCGATCAGCGCCGATCGAAACTCCGATTCGCGCGCCTTGCTGCGCCAACGCTGAACGAACTGCCGGCGAATCGCTGGCTCCGCCTTCAGCCAGGGCTCGACGTCGGCGTAGACGAACGGCGGTGCATCCTTCGGCTTGACCTCCTGCCCGCGGAACTTGTCGATGCGTTGCGGCAGCGAATCGCGAAAATGGCGCGGAATCCGTTCGGCGAACGCCTTCGGGGCGGCCTTCAGCACCTCCCCGGTCACTCCTGCCTTTCTCAGGTAGTACTGGCCGTTCTTCAGCGTCACCTTGACCGGCCCACCTCTGGCGCTGCGCTCCGTCAGTCGGATCTCGCCGCGTTCGGCGAAGATTGTGGCTTCGGCGATCGTGCTGTTGAACACGAACACCCCCGGTGCCGCCGGCACCTCGAAATGGGCGGTGCGAATGTCGAAGGCTGCCTCCTCGGGCAAGTCTGTCTGCGAGTTGGAAAGCTTGCCCCAGCCGGCGAGCACATAGACGACGCGCTCGAGCCTGCCGCGGACGCGCGCGATTTGGATCATCGCCTGTGTGCGGGGGCCGAGCTGAAGGACGAAGCGGTTCGAGAATTCGACCTGAGCAAACGCCGAATCGGCCGTTTCAAGGATGTCGCCTGCAGCGAGCCGCAGGCCTTCGACGACGGTCAGTCGTTCGGCGCCGCGATAGATGCGCGCCTCGCCTTCGAGGATCGTGACGGTCCCGGGAGGTTCGTCGGCCGCGGCGCAGCAAGCTGCAAACGTTAGGGTGATCGACAAAAATAGCGCGCGAAGCATGCCGCCACACCTCCCCGCGCCGCTCGATTTTTTCCAGCGTGGGCGCAGGGCATGGAATCTATGCTTCGTACTTGCCGGGTGTCAATCGGAAGGCGCCGCATTACAGGCGCGTCCGATCACTGTCGCTCGATGTGGGTGGTCGCCGGCCTGCGAAGCCGCCGGAGTTCGCATCGGCGCCCGGCGCGGGTATAAAGGCCGCACCGGCTGCCGGCGGACGATGGGCGCAGATGATTGGAATCCAGGTCGTTTCGCGGTCAGGAGTCCCTCTCGAGCGACTCGCGCTTGGCGCGTCCCAAGTGGCGTACTTCGGCGATGCAATCGGCGATATCGGGCGCGGAGCCGATTGCACGCTCGTGCTGCCCGACCCGCAGCGCGGAATCTCGCGCCGACAGGTGTTGATCACCAGTCGAGCCGACAAGCACTTTATTTGCCCGATCGGCTCAAACCTGACGATTGAGGTCGATGGCCGGCCGTTGGCGCCCAACGTCGAATCCGAACTGACAATTGGGGCGGAGATCCGCATCGGACCCTATCTGCTTCGCGTCGTTCGCAGTGTGGAAACCATGGCGGCGGAGGTGCCGGCGCCGGAGGTGAAAGCCGCGGGGGACAAGAGCTCACAGGGCGGCGACGACCCTCTGGCGCTGTTCGGTCAGCCGTGGTCCGCCGGCGCAGGCGTTTTTCACGGACTGCTCGACCATCCAACTTCGCTTGATGCGCCGCCTGCAGCAGCGGCCAAGGCCGCGCAGCGCGAGCGGCCCGCGAAGAAACGCAAACCCGACAAGAGCCCGCCGAAAGAAAGTGCAGCCGCGGCAGCATCCGTCGAAACCGGCGCGACGCTGAGCGGCAAAGCGCCAAAGGCTAGACGAGCGGGGCCGGGTCATCAAGCCGTTACTCGCTCGCGCGCCGATGAAGGCGGCGCGGCGCCGCCCGCCGATGGTCGGGACTCAGAGGCCAATGCCCTGTTCGCGAGCCTGGGCCTGCCGATGCCGACCGACGCGAGGCAGCGGGCCGAGCAGATGCGGCTGGTCGGCCAGATGCTGCGAGCGGCCATCGGCGGCACACTTGAACTGCTGGCAGCCCGCACGATCGCCAAGCGGGAGCTCGGCGAAAACGCGACGATGTTGCAGATCCGCGAGAACAATCCGCTGAAGTTCTCACCGGACACCGATACGGCGCTGGTTCGCTTGCTCGCTCCGCCCGAACGGGGGTTCAAGGAACCGGTCGATGCGATGCGCGACGCCTATGCGGATCTGCGGGCACACCAGATGGCCATGCTGAGCGGCATGCGTGCTGCGCTCGACGAGGTTCTTGCGAGATTCGACCCGGCGGCACTCGAACCGCGACTGGCGCCGGGCGCCCTTTGGGACAAGCTGGTGCCTGCCGCGCGCCGGGCAAAGCTGTGGGAGCAGTATTGTCAGCAGTACGCGGAATTATTGCGTGAGGTCGAAGGCGACTTCGACACGATGTTCGGCCGTGCGTTTCTCCGCGCGTACCGGGCGCAACTGACTGAGCTCGCAAGCCCCAAGCGCTTAGGCGACGCTGAAGACTCGTGACGTCGATTTCTGCGCCTTGGGGGAGTCCTGCACTGCCACAGCGCTACGTGTCAGCGAGGCAAGGCCATGCAGGCGCCGCGGCTGCGCAGCGAACGATCAGCTGCCGCGAAACTGCACACGCCGATTCTCCGCGGCATACGGGTCGATACCGGCGATTGGCCGATATTCCCCGAATCCGGCCGGCGTCAGGCGGCGAAACTCGATTCCGTGCACGCGCACGAGGTAGTTCCTGACCGACTCGGCGCGGCGTTGCGAAAGCGACAGGTTGTAGGTGTCCGAACCGGTCGCATCGGTATGTCCTTCGACCACGATTGATTGACCATTCGGCAGGAGCTTGATGCCTGCGGCGACGGCATCCAGCTGGGCTCGCGCATCCGGCAGAATTTCGGCTGAATCGAATCCGAAGCGGACCGGTATCGACAGCGAGCTCGGCGCCTCGGCCGCCTGAACCGCGGCTGTCGGATCGTCAAGCAGCCGCAGCGAGCGCGTCTTGACGGCCCGGTTCGCACTGCCGGCCAGGATTCGAGCGACTTCGGTCGGCTCAACCCGCTGGCTGGCCGAGTAATGAATCTCGGTTTGCGCCTGCGCCAAGAAAGCCAGTGACGCCAGGATGAGTCCCGCAAGTGCGAATCGCCATGTCATGAGCAAGCTCCTGAAGAAGGAATTGGATTCGCGCCTGTGTTGCCGTGCGGATCGTGCCGGTTCAATCAATCTCGGCAGCGCCCGGCCGGCACGCCGCTGCTCCCGCGATCACGGCATCGGCAGCGGGAACAACAGATTTCTTGAACCGATTGCGCCCGGGATCGAACCCATGGCGCGGATGGCAAGCAATCACGCAAGCCTCCGCAATGCGAACCCGACCTTTAGGAGCTCATCATGAAAGCAATTGCGAAAACCGCCGCGGTCCTCGCCCTGGCCCTGTCCGCCGGTGCCGCACTCGCCGCCGACCGTGCCGACGTCACCGTCAACGGCGCCAGCCAGACGCAAAACCAAGGCACGCGCAACACGCAGAACATGGAAGTCGGCGTCGTCGACGGTGGCCTGTTCGCCGGTGGCACCGCGATCGTCAACGCCACCAACCTGCGCCAGTCGCAGAACGGCGGCAACCGCAACACGCAGTCGATGGTGATCGGCAAGATCGACAAGGACGTCGGTGGCGCCCACCGCACGCGCGTGACGGCGAACAACATCACCCAGTCGCAGACGGGTGGCTCGTTCAACCAGCAGCGCATCAAGCTTGGCGTGATCGAGTAAGGCAGTCCAAGCCGGACGAAGCCAGGGCCGCCGCTTGTTTTCGCGGCGGCCCTGTCGTTTTCGGAGTTCAAAGCCAAAGGCGGAATCCTCGTTGGAATCAACCCTTGCCTGTGAATTTCCTCTCTCCCCCAAACCAGACCGGAGCCTGCCATGTCCAGACTTGCGACTTCTCTTTGCGGATTGACGGCCGCCCTGGTGCTGACCTGCAGCCT
>JBFINI010000018.1:0-17286 GCA_041611275.1 Burkholderiaceae bacterium | reverse complement strand
GTCGAGGATGATGACCGCGAGTTCGCAGGCGAACGCCGGGTCGTAGGATACGACGTTCGGCACGGTGCTCGAGAGCACGTGGCTGTGCCCGTCCTGGTGCTGGAGCCCTTCGCCGTTGAGCGTGGTGCGGCCGGCGGTGGCGCCGAGCAGGAAGCCGCGGCTGCGCGAATCGGCAGCGGCCCAGATCGCATCGCCGACGCGCTGGAAGCCGAACATCGAGTAGTAGATGAACATCGGCAGCAGCGCGAGCCCATGCGCCGAGTAACTGGTCGCGGCGGCGACCCAGCTGGCGATCGAACCGGCCTCGGTGATGCCTTCCTCGAGGATCTGCCCGTTGACCGCTTCCTTGTAGTAGCTGACCTGCTCGCGGTCCTCGGGTTCGTACAGCTGGCCGAACGGCGCGTAGATGCCCACTTGCCGGAAGAGATCGGCCATGCCGAAGGTGCGTCCTTCGTCGGCAATGATCGGCACGATGCGCGGGCCGAGCGTCGGGTCCTTCAGCAGCGCCGAGGCCATGCGCACCAAGGCCATCGTCGTCGACATCTCCTTGCCGTTCGCTTCGAGCGCGAACTTGGCAAAGGCCTCGATCGCCGGGATCGCCAGCGGCTCGGCGGTTCGCACGCGCACTGGCAGATAGCCGCCGAGCTTGGCGCGGCGCGCGTGCAGGTATTTCATCTCCGGGCTGTCGGCGGCGGGACGAACGAACTCGCAGTCCTCGGCCTGCGCGTCGGTCAGCGGCAACGCGAAACGGTCGCGGAACGCGCGCAACTGCTCGGCGTCGAGTTTCTTTTGCTGATGCGTCGTCATCCGGCCCTGGCCGGCGGTGCCCATGCCGTAGCCTTTCTTGGTCTTGGCGAGGACCACCGTCGGCTGGCCACGGTGGCGCACCGCGTGCCAGTAGGCGGCGAAGATCTTCACCGGATCGTGGCCGCCGCGGCGCAGCCGGTCGATGTCATCGTCCGACAAATGCGCGACCAGCTGCTGCAGCTCGGGATACTTGGCGAAGAAGTGTTCGCGGTTGAACAGCCCGTCGGTGGCGGCGAGTTGCTGGAACTCACCGTCGACTGTTTCATGGAACGCGCGCAGCAGCAGGCCATGCTCGTCGCGGGCGAACAGCGGATCCCAGTCGCTGCCCCACAGCAGCTTGATCACATTCCAGCCGGCGCCGGCATAAAGGCCTTCGAGCTCCTGGATGATCGAGCCGTTGCCGCGCACCGGCCCGTCGAGCCGCTGCAGGTTGCAGTTGACGACGAACACCAGGTTATCGAGCCCTTCGCGCGCGGCCAGCGACAGTCCGGCCAGGGATTCCGGCTCGTCCATCTCGCCGTCGCCGACGAACGCCCACACCTTGCGGCCATGCGTGGTGGCGAGTCCACGATGTTCGAGGTAGCGCATCAATCGCGCCTGATAGATCGCGAACAGCGGGCCGAGGCCCATCGAGCCGGTCGGAAACTGCCAGAACTCGGGCATCAGCCACGGATGCGGATATGAACTGAGGCCGCGGCCGCTGGTCTCGCGCCGATAACTGTCGAGTTGCCCGGCGGACAGGCGCCCCTCGAGGAAGGCACGCGAGTACACGCCGGGCGCGGAATGCGGCTGCAGGTAGACGAGGTCGCCCTGCGACGGAGAGTTGGCCACGTCCTTTCCCGCTGAACCGGCGCGAAAGAAGTGATTGAAACCCACTTCGAACAGCTCGGCCGCCGACGCGTAGCTGGCGATGTGGCCGCCGAGTTCCCCGCTGGCGCGATTGGCGCGCACCACCATCGCCAGCGCGTTCCAGCGCACCAGCGCCATCAGCCGTGCTTCGATCTCGAGGTTGCCCTGGTACGGTGGCTGCTCCGCGAGGCCGATCGTGTTGATGTAGGGCGTGTTGGCCACGGTCGGCAACTGCACCCGGCGGCGGCGCGCGTGGCTCACCAGTTTCTGCAGCAGGAACGTGGCCCGCTGCGGGCTCGCTTCGCTGATCACGGCATCGAGCGCGTCGAGCCACTCGCGCGTTTCCTGCGGATCGCCATCGGCCTCGGGCAGCCGCCACGAGGCGACCGGAGACAGGCGGGCAAGATCTTCGGGTTTCATGGCGCCACACCCTCGGAGATGATGCATTGGATTATCGCGCCTGCCGCCAGCGGCACGAGACAACGGCTCAACTGTCCTTGACCGCTGGCAGGAACAGCGCCGGATCGACCGCGGTGGCGTTCAGGTAAACGCTGAAGTGCAGGTGCGGGCCGGTGACGCGGCCGGTCGCACCGACTGTGCCGAGCGCGTCGCCGGCCGCAACCCGCGCGCCAACGGCCACGTCGATGCGGTCGAGATGGCAATAAAGCGTCAGGAAACTCTGGCCATGGTCGACGATCACCGTATTGCCGTTGAAGAAGTAGTCGCCGGAATCGATCACCTCGCCATTGCCGGCGGCAGCCACCGGTGTGCCGGTCGGCGCAGCGATGTCCATGCCGCTGTGCGGATTGCGCGCCTCGCCGTTGAATACCCGGCGCAGACCGAACGACGACGAGCGCGGTCCCGGGGTCGGCACCACGAGCCGCAGCGTCGACGGTGCCGCATCGGTCCAGTGGGCAAGGACCTGGCGCAGGTGCGCGCGCTCGCGTTCATGCCGCGCCAGATCTTCAGGTGAAAGATGCACGTGACGCGGTGCCACCTTCAGGTGCTGGACCGCGTACTGCTTCGGCTGCACGGCGATGGTCAGTGCTCGCGTGCTGCCGTCGCGCTCGACCTGCAGCGGCAGCGAGGTGCCGGGCTTTGCGTCGAGGCCAATGCCGACCAGCGCCAGCCAGTCCGCGGCACTACGAACGACTAGTGCGCGACGGCCGTCGACCAGGACGCGTGGCGCCGTCGCCGCTGGGCCGAGGTCGACGCGGGCCACACCGCCGGGCACGGCGGCAATTTGCGGCAACAGCGGTGCCGCGGCCGCGGGCTTCCAGGGCGGCAAGGCGAAAACCGCGGGCAGGGCGAGCAGCAGTGGGCGACGTTTCATCTCTGCGATGCTAAACGCGTTGCGCCGCCGGCCGCTGACGCTACAGCGGCAGCCGCGATAATGCGGCCATGGATACCCGCACAGCACTCTCCCTCTCGCGGCCCGACGACTGGCACCTGCACCTGCGCGACGGTGCGGCAATGGCCGCTGTGCTGCCATACACCGCTAGGCAGTTCGCGCGCGCCATCGTGATGCCGAACCTGAAGCCGCCGGTGACGACGGTGGCCCAGGCGGCCGACTACCGCGCGCGCATCTTGGCGGCGCTGCCGGCAGGAATGACGTTCGAGCCGCTGATGACGCTGTACCTCACGGACAGCACCAGTGCCGAGGAGATCCGCCGCGCCAAGGCGAGCGGCTTCGTGCACGGCGTCAAGCTGTATCCGGCCGGCGCGACGACGAACTCGGATTCAGGCGTCACCGACATCCGCAAATGCAGGATCGCGCTGGAGACGATGCAGCGCGAGGGCCTGCCGCTGCTGGTGCATGGCGAAGTCACGCACCCGGACGTCGATGTGTTCGACCGCGAGAGCCGCTTCATCGACGAGGTGCTGCTGCCGCTGCGCCGCAACTTTCCCGCCCTGCCCGTGGTGTTCGAGCACATCACCACGCAGGCGGCGGCCCAGTACGTAGCCGAGGCCGAGGGTCGAATCGCTGCGACCATCACTGCGCATCACCTGCTCTACAACCGCAACGCAATCTTCCTGACGCCCGATGGCCGCACCGGCGTGCGCCCGCACTACTACTGTTTGCCGGTGCTCAAGCGCGAACGGCATCGGCAGGCGCTGCTGACGGCGGCAACCGGCGACAGCACGCGTTTTTTTCTGGGGACCGACAGCGCGCCGCATCCCAGGGGTGACAAGGAAAACGCCTGCGGCTGCGCTGGCTGCTTCACTGCGGCCAGCGCGATCGAGATGTACGCGATGGCCTTCGAACAGGCCGGCGCGCTGCATCGACTTGACCAGTTTGCCAGCTTTCGCGGCGCCGATTTCTACGGCCTGCCGCGTAATACGGGCCGGATCACGCTGCAGCGGCGCGACTGGACGGTGCCGGCGGAACTGCGGTTCGGTGAGGCGGCGCTCGTACCGCTCGCCGCCGGTGAAACATTGCCGTGGCGGCTGGCGGACTGAGTCATCTGGAGATCGACTGGCAGGCGCCGTGGCTGGCGCCGCTGCGTGAGCTGCGTCCCTGCGTCGCGCGCGCGGACTGGCGCGCGGCGTTGTCGGCCGCGGCCCGCAGCCGCGACATCGCCACCGCACATGGACAGCAGATCGAGTTCGTTGCGGCCGACGACGCTGGAGCGCGTCCCTACGAAGCGCATATCGCCGCCACCGGCCGCGTGCCATCGCGCGACAACGCACACGATCTTTTTAATGCGCTGATCTGGCTGGCTTTCCCCTTGACCAAGGCAGCGCTGAACGCACGTCAGGCCGAGGAGATCGCCCGCGACGGCGTGCGCGGCATGCGCGGCCCAATACGCGATGCGGCGACACTGATCGACGAAAGTGGACTGCTGCTGGCGGCCGACGATCAGGCGTGTGCCTCGCTGGCGCGGCTCGACTGGACGCGGCTGTTCAGTGAACAGCGTGCGCGATGGAACCGCGACTGGATGCCGTATGCCTGCGGACACGCGCTGATCGAAAAACTATGCACACCCTACAAGGGCCTGACCGCGGTCGTGCTGTGCCTGCCGGTGAGGGCGGCCGACAGCGCAGCGATGGATCGCGCTGCGGCAGCCTGGGTAACTGCTACAGCCATGAGGCCAGGGCTGCTCTCGCATTTGCCGGTGCTCGGGATTCCGGGCTGGTGGCCGGCAAACGAAGATCCGGAGTTCTACGCTGACACCGCTGTCTTTCGCACACTTGCGCAGGCAGGCGGCTGACTGACACCGCCTTGCGGCGGCATACTTGCAACCAACCTAGCATGCCCGTTCGAGGTTCCAGATGAAGATCGTCGTTACCGGTGGCGCCGGCTTTCTCGGCCAGCGTCTGATTCGTGCACTGTGCGAGCGCGGCCGCCTGACCGATGCGGCTGGAAACGAACGCACCATCGAGCAGATCGTTGCCGTCGACCAGGCCCAGTCGGGCAGCCTCTTCGTCGACGATCGCCTTGGCTATGTGCTCGGCGACATCGGCCAGCCGAGCTTTATCGGTCATGTGATGGCTGCCGATACGACCAGCGTTTTTCATCTGGCTGCGGTGGTCAGCGGCGCCGCCGAGCGCGACTTCGACCTCGGCATGCGCGTCAATCTCGATGGCACCCGTTATCTGCTCGAAGCGTGCCGCCGGCAAAAACAGGTGCCAAAGCTGGTTTTTGCCAGCAGCGTGGCGGTGTTCGGCCAGCCGTTGCCTTCGGTGGTCATCGACGCGACCACGCCGACGCCGCAGACCAGCTACGGGACGCAAAAACTGGCCGGTGAGCTGCTTGTCAATGACTTCGCTCGCAAGGGTTTTATCGATGGGCGCAGCGTGCGTCTGCCGACGATCGTCGTGCGGCCCGGCAAACCCAATGCCGCGGCGTCGAGCTTTGCCAGCGGCATCATGCGCGAGCCGTTGGCGGGCGAGCGGTCGATCTGCCCGGTCGAGGCATCGACCGGCGTCTGGATGTCGTCACCCGCCACCGCGGTGGCAGCTTTCGTTCATGCGCACGAGCTGGCCGCGCCGGCCTGGGGTTCAGTGCGCTCGCTGAACCTGCCCGGCATCACCGCCACCGTAGCCGAGATGATCGACGCGCTGCGCTCCGCCGCCGGGGACGCTGTGGCCGATCGGGTGACTTTTGAGCTCGATGCGCCGATTGC
This sequence comes from Burkholderiaceae bacterium, assembly GCA_041611275.1. Classification (GTDB taxonomy): domain Bacteria; phylum Pseudomonadota; class Gammaproteobacteria; order Burkholderiales; family Burkholderiaceae_F; genus JADJWR01. The sequence continues at coordinate 11,503 of JBFINI010000018.1, read as the reverse complement.
CGCCATCGTGCGCAGCTGGCCGGCTCGTTTCGAGACGGCGCGGGCGCTGGCAATGGGTTTCCCGCAGGACAAGGACTTCGCCTCGATTCTGCGCGACTACATGCAGCAGTACGCGTCCGCGCTGCTGCGCTGATCCGCATCTGCTCGCCGGCCGCCGGGCAGGCAAGCGTTCAGCGGTTGCGGTAGCGGTTAATCGCGTCGCGCGTTTGCCGGGCGACATCGGCGGCGGACTGCGCATAGTCCGCGCCAGAATCTGCGTAGAGGATCGCCCGCGATGAATTGATCAGCATGCCGTGCCCGCCGGCGGTCTGCCCGGCATGGACGCAGGCCCCGATGTCCCCGCCCTGCGTGCCGATGCCGGGCACCAGCAGCGGAACGGCGCTGGCGATTTGTCGTACCCGCGCGAGTTCGGCCGGGTAAGTCGCGCCGACCACCAGTCCCAGTTGGCCGCTACGGTTCCATTGGCTGGATGCCAACCGCGCGATGCGCTCGTACAGCCGCTCGCCATCAACGTCGAGCATCTGCAGATCGTTACCGCCGGGGTTGCTCGTTCGGCACAGCAGGAACACGCCGCGATCGGCGTATGCAAGATACGGTTCGATTGAATCGAACCCCATGAAGGGTGAGAGCGTGACCGCGTCGGCGCCGTAGCGCTCGAACACTTCTCGCGCGTAATGCTCGGCGGTGGCGCCGATATCGCCCCGCTTGGCGTCAAGCACAATCGGAATGTCGGGATGTTGACGATGCAGATGGGCGATCAGGCTTTCGAGCTGATCTTCGGCGCGCGCACTGGCAAAGTACGCGATTTGCGGTTTGAAGGCACAGGCGAACGGTGCCGTGGCGTCCGCAATGGCGGCGCAGAAGGCGAAGATGGCGTCGTTTTGCGGGCGCAGATGAGCGGGGAAGCGCGTCGGGTCGGGATCGAGGCCGACGCACAACAGCGAATCAGCGCTTTGCCAGCGCGCGCGCAGCTTTTCGGAGAAGGTCACGAAGGCAGCCGAGGGATGGGTCGACGCGCAGTTTAGTTGGCGCGGCGGCGTTGGGTTGCCGGCAACAAAAAGGGCCAGCGTTTTGCTGGCCCTTTTTCCTCGCACCGAGTACGAGGTCGGTCGGCTCTTGCCGAATTCCTTATAGCGAAGGTTACTTGCGCAAACGCCTTATGCCAATGGCTCGAATGCGGGAAGTCACGGTCGCGGGGAGATCCGCAAGATCGCGTAGGCGCGCGGCCCCACGATTTAGGCGGGCGCGCGTTCCTGCAGGTAGCTGCGGATCAGCGTCAGCAGTTCGTCCTCCTGGTACGGCTTACCGAGATAGGCATTGACGCCCAGCTCCATTGCCATGCGCCGGTGTTTGTCGGCGGTGCGCGAAGTAATCATGATGATCGGGATCGAGCGCGTCAGTTCGCCACTGCGCACATTGCGTGTCAGGTCGAAGCCATCCATGCGCGGCATCTCGATGTCGACCAGCATGACATCCGGTCGCAGGTCCTGCAGCTGGCGCAATGCATCGACCCCGTCCTTGGCCAGCACCACTTCATAGCCGTTTCGCTCGAGCAGACGCTGGGTGACGCGGCGCACGGTCAGTGAATCGTCAACGACCATGATTAACGGCGCCGAGGCGAGCGTGACACCGGTCTCGCCCACCGGCGGCAGCTCTTCACCCTGCTGCGCCAACGCGCTCGCCTTCAGCAAACGTGGCGGTTCCGGTGCACGCACGATCAGCTGCACCGGGTTGATGATCAGCACGATTTCGCCGTTGCCAAGGATCGTCGCACCGAGAATTCCGGCAAGGCGCGAAACCTGCGCACCGACGTGTTTGACCACCACTTCCTGGTTCGACGAGACCTCGTCGGCCACCACCGCCATGCGATCGTCGCCTGAGCGCAGCAGCACGACGGGGACTTGACGGCCCTGGTGCAGCGTCGTTTCTTCGCCAAGCAGCTGCGCCATCGTGCGCAGTGCCACTTCGCCGACCGGCGGCATGCTGATCACGCCCTCGGCGATCGCCTCAGCAACGTCTTCCGGCCGTACCCGCTTGACCTGTTCGACCATGCCCCCGGGGATTGCATAGCGTCGGCCGGCCACCGTGGCCAGCACCACCTGGGTGACGGCCAGCGTCAGTGGCAGGTTCAGCGTGAAGCGCGTGCCGCGCCCGGTTTCCGAGGCGATCGCGATGCGCCCGCCGAAGCCGGACATTTCCGAGCGCACCACATCGAGACCGACACCGCGACCGGCCAGCTCCGTCACCTCGGCCGCGGTCGAGAAGCCCGGCGCAAAGATGAGATCCATCAGCTCGCGGTCGCTCGGCCGCTGGTCCGGACGCAGCAGCCCGGTGGCAAGGGCGCGTGCGCGGATGCGCGCCAGGTCAAGTCCGGCGCCGTCGTCGGCGATGACGATGATGATTTCGTTGCTCTCCTGCCGAACCTCGATGCGCAGTTCGCCGACTTCGGACTTAGCGGCGGCGCGGCGCCCGTCGGGCGTTTCGAGGCCGTGCACGATGGAGTTGCGCACCATGTGCTCGAAGGGACCCGCCATGCGCTCAAGCACCACGCGGTCCAGTTCGGTACGGCCGCCGCGGATGTCGACGTTGACGCGTTTGCCGACCTCCTTGCCGGTCTGTCGCGCGACGCGATACAGCCGCTCGGCGATGCTGGAAAACGGGACCAGCCGCACGCGCATCAGTTGCTGCTGCAACTCGCGTGTCAGCCGGTACTGCGCCGAGAGGTCGCCCTCGGTCGTCTGCAGGCCCTTGAGCATTGCGCCCTGGATGGTTGCCACGTCCTCGATCGACTCGGCGATCATGCGCGTGAGTTCCTGCAGCCGCGTGAAGCGGTCGAACTCGAGCGGATCGAACTCCACTGAGTCGCGCGACAGTTTCTCCGAGCGCGCCTGGATCTGCGCCTCGGCCTGGATCTCCAGCTCGCGCATCTGCGTGCGCAGGCGGTGGATGTTTTCGTTCAGGTCAGACAGCGATGACTTCAGCGTCGTCGTGTGGTTCTCGACGCGCGAACGGGCGATCAGCACCTCGCCGGCCTGGTCAACCAGCTTGTCGAGAACCTCGGTGCGCACGCGTACGAAAGCCGACGCCGCCTCGGCCGCCTCGGCCAGCGGTGCCGCGTGCGCCGGCAGAGGTGTGGCCAGGGGAGGGGCAACGCGGCGGTCGACAACCGGCCACGTTCCGAGCGCAGCAGGCGCCGGTGCCGCGGCGGGCGCCTGCGCTGCGGGCGTCACGGGTGCCGTTGGAGCGGGTGCGCTGTCCGCAGCCAGCATGAGCTGCGGCAGTGCTGGCAGCTCGACCGATTCACCCCGCTGCAGCCCCTCGAACAACGACATCACGAGGTCGTAGCGGGCGAGCAGATCGTCAACCAGTTCGCGCGGCACTTTGGTCAGCGCCATCGCCGATTCAATGCGCGTTTCCATGTCGTGCACAAGTTCGCCCAGGCGCATCGCGCCGGCCATGCGCGCGCTTCCCTTGACCGTGTGCAACAGTCGCATCAGTTCGCGCATGGGCGCGTGGTCGGCGGGGTCGTCGGCCAGCGCGCGCAGCTGGCTGCCGACCGTGGGCAGCAGCTCATTCGCCTCGTCGAGGAACACCGGCAGCAGATCCGCGTCGATGTCGTCATTGACCGGGACCGTAAGTGCCGGCTCGTCGGTCGACGGCGTATCGACCGGCGCCTGGTCCGCTTGCTCGGCCGGCAATGCGGCTGGGCCCGCCGGCTCTCGAACGGCGTCCGCCGCCGGGGAAGGCTGGGCGGCCAGGTCCAGCGGCGCTTCGACGGGTAGCGGCGTGTCGTCAGCGGCTGCTAGGTCGCCCGGGAGATCCTCGGCCGCGGGGGTCTCGGCAACAGGCTCGCCGGCCAGCGCGCGGTAGGCGCGGACATAGCCGACCAGTTCGCGGATCGCCGCCACTTCGTCGGGGGCGTCCTGCGGATAGATGCCGGCGGCGAACTGATGCAGCATGCCGCGGATGCGCTCGATCACGCGTTCGAGTGAATCGAACTGCGCGCCCGAGAACACCGCATGCGTCGCATGTTCAAGACGGCTCATTTCGTGCAGCAGGTCATCAAGCGGCTCAGCCAGCGCCCATACGGAATCCAGGCCGACGGTGGCCGTGATGCCGGCGAGCGAATGCGCGCGCCGCATTGCGTTTGACGAGACGGGCCGATCAGGCTCGAAGCGCCATTCGGCAACATCCTGCGTCAGCGCCCGCACGCTCTCGTCGGCCTCGCTGAGGAACACGCTGTAAAGCCCGTGGCTGATGGCCACCGGTCCGATGCGCCGGACATCTTCCCCTTCCGCGGCGATCGTCTCGTGCATCGTCACCGGTTCGGCCGGCCCGTCCTTGACGGCGGCGTCGTCGCCGGCGACATGCTCGGCGGGGAAGGCCGAAACAGCCTCTGCGGGCTGGCGACCGATATCCAATGTCGAAGTGAGTTCAGCCGTCGTCTCGGACTCGTCTTCCGCCGTATGTGCTGCGTGCTCGGGGGCCACTGCGGGTGCAACCTCGGCCGGCGCCTGCTCGAACTGCCGCTGTGTCGACGCTACGGTCGCGGCAATGTCGATTGCCGCGGACGACGCGTGTTGGGCGGTTTCGTCCGGTGGCACACTGCCAGCGGCCATTTCAAACGACTGGCCGTCGCGCACGCGATGCGCTGCGGCCACCAGCGGCTGCGGGTCGACAGCCGTCGCGGCATCAAGGCTGATGCGGCCGATCCAGCCGCTCATCATTGCCCGGGCGGCAGCTGCCAGCGCGATCAGGTCATCGGTGGCCGCGCGTTCCTGTGAAAGCCAGGCATTGAAACACTGCTCGACGGCCCAGGCGCCTTCGCCGAACTGGCTGAGGCCGACCATGCGGCTCGAGCCCTTCAGCGTATGGAATGCGCGGCGCACTGTCGTCAACGTCGCAGTGTCGCTGCGTGCTGCGCGGAGCAAGTTGAGCTGTTCGTCGATTCCGGCCAGCACCTCGTTGGCTTCTTCAACAAAGATCGCCAGCAGTTCCTGATCGGCGGCATCCTGGGTCGGCGGCAGCGGCGCCGTCGGCGCCGGCGGTGGCGCCTCGGCCGGTTTCGGCAGCAGCAATGCAGCCAGCTGTCCGGCCGTGCCGGCATCGGGTCGCTCAATCAGTTGCTTGACGGTGGCTGCGGAGTCGCGCGCCCGAGCCTTCAGGTCCGCGTCATCAAGCAGGTCGGCATCGTTGATCAGTCGCTGCACGACTTCCTGCAGCTGACGCGCCGCCGCGGCATCGGCCGGAACCTGGGTCAAGTGCGTGGCCAGTTCGCGTGCCTGCTCAAGATGTTCCCGCGTCGCGGATTCGACGTTTTCCGCGCTGGCGCCGTGTTCCTGTGCGTAAGCGTACAGACCGTACTCGTCGTCCTCGTTCTCGTCGTCTGCGCTCTTGCGCGGTACCGCGAGATCGGCGCTGAACACTGCCGTTGCGGGATTCCAGCGGAAGTGACTGCGCGGATGGTCAGCGTCCTGGTGCAGCGTTTCGATGAAGAACCCGATGGCGCCGAAATTGCTCGCCAGCCGCGCGAAGTCCGCTTCGTCGGCCGGCAGCTCCGGCTGCGTGTAGCGGCGCACGCTTTCGCGGCCGTTGGCCAGTGCCGCGACGACATCTTCAAAGCCGAGCAGCGCCAGCACGCTGCCCATTTGCTCGATCATGCCGTCGAGCGCCGCGAGGTCGCCGCGTTCGGCGGGTTCGCGGAAGAAACGGTCGAGTCGCTGCTCGATCTCGCGCAGCATGCTCTGCATTTCGGCGATAACCGTCTGCAGTGTCAGCCGGTCCTGCGCCTTGCGCGCCAGGTCGGAAAGCCACGGCTCTACGGTCAGCGAGGCCTCACCCCGGCCGGCCGCACGCAGCCGGTCGATCATCGCGCGGGCCCGGCCGTCGAAGCGCTCGTCGAGGTTGGGCAGTTCGTCGACGCCAAGGTCGACCAGCAGAAGCGCGGTGGCCACCTCGATGCCCAGCGATTCGCGCGCCGACAGCGGGACTTTGCTGAACAGCGCGGCGCTGTTTTCGATTTCCCCCAGCAAAAGATCGATCGGATCCAGTTCAAGGGCAGCCGCGGCGCGGCGCGCGGCGGCAATGTGCTGGGTGAAGGGCGACGGATCGCCGCCGCCCGCGACCTGACTCCAGTCCGACTTTGCCTCAACCAGCGATTCGCGCAGCACACGCGACTGATCGGCATCGAGCAGCGTCAGTTTCGACCGTTCAAAATCCGGCGGCAGCAACGCGTCGAGGTCGTAGAGCTGACGGGCTTCGGCCACGCGCGTCACGCGCTTGTCGGCGCGACCGATGTAGTACAGAGCGTCGACCAGCAGTCGCTCGGCCACCGCGCCGCCGCCTTCGATCAACCGTCGCAACTGCAGATTCACCCGCGCCAGCACGCGCTTCAGGTCGACATCCACGACGAGCGCATCGGCCTCCAGGGCATCGAGCAGCCCGCGCACCACCCACCAGAAGCTGCGCGCCAGCCCGCGCTGCGGCAGCTTCTCGAGATCGCTTAGTGCGTCGCGCATGTCGCGCCGGGCATTCAGGTCCGAGGCGTCGCGCAGGAAACCGAGCAAGGCGCCCTCGAAGCGGGCGCGCCGCACGCGCAACTGGTCGGCGGTCAGGGGCCGTACACCGATGGCGTGAAACGCTGGCCGTCGCGTCAGGTCGGGAAACATCAGGTCGGCCGGGTGCACCCGCTGGGCGCCGGCCAGTTGCAGGATGTCGCGATAGTGCGGAAACAGGCGGATTGGCTGGTCGGCGCGGCCCGCGCGCAGCCCTTCGAGGTAGGCGATTACCGCCTCCAGCGCGCTGTCGACCTTTTGCACCGACGAGGGAATGCAGTCGCCCGGCGCCGTTTCCCAGTGCTTGAGAAGCTGTTCGATCGATTCGAGCAGCAGCGAGGCGCCGCGCAGATCGAGCATGCGCAATGCGCCATTGGCCAGATGAACCTGACGGCGGGCACCACGCAGCGCCTCGACGTTGCTCTTGGTGGCCAGGAACTCGCGCACGCCGGCGATCGCCGCTTCTGTGGCGGTACGGATCTCGCCCGTGAGCCAGGTGAGCGGCGCCACGTCAGGCACCGAGTCGGTCATCTGTTGCGGTTTGTCCATGTGACCCATTCGCTTTCCCGGCCAAGGCCTGGGTTCAGGACACGCGGAAGCGCGCCACCGAATCCTTCAGTTCGCGCGCCAGTCCGGCCAGCTGACCAATCGACTGCGCGGCGCGCCGCGTGCCGTTGGTCGTCTGCTCGTTGACGCTGAGAATTCGCTCGATGGCGCTCGCCACACCGTCGGCGGAATCCGCCTGCTCCTGCGTATTGCCGGCGATGCGCTCGATCAGCTCCGCCAGCTGCCGCGAAACGCGGCCGATATCGGCCAGCGCGGTGCCGGCGGCGTCGGACAACTTGGTGCCTTCGACCACGCCCTGCGTGCTCTTTTCCATCGCCGCCACCGCGTCCTGCGTGTCGGTCTGGATGGTGCGCACCAGCGCGGCGATCTGCTTGGCGGCCTCGGCCGAGCGATCGGCCAGCCGCTGGACTTCCTCGGCCACCACCGAGAAGCCGCGGCCGGCCTCGCCGGCGGAGGCGGCCTGGATGGCGGCGTTCAGCGCCAGCACGTTGGTCTGCTCGGTGATGTCGGAGATCAGCTCGACGATCTCGCCGATCTCCTGCGAGCTTTCGCCCAGCCGCTTGATCCGCTTGGCGGTTTCCTGGATCTGCTCGCGGATCTCGTTCATGCCGGCGATCTGGTTGTACACCGCACGCTGACCCCGCTCGGCGGCCTCCAGCGACACTCGAGCGACACGCGCCGATTCGCCGGCAGCGCGCGACACATCGCCGATCTTCGAGGTCATCTGCAGCACGTTCTGGCCGGTGTCCTTGATGTCGCGCGCCTGCGTCTCCGACGACGACATCAATTGCGACGCGATATCACGCGCCTCGGTCGAAGCGCTGCTGACCTGCTCGGCGGTGTCGTTGATGCGGCCGACCAGCCCGCGCAATTCTTCAACCGTGTAGTTGACCGAGTCGGCAATCGCGCCGGTGATGTCCTCGGTCACTGTTGCCTGCACCGTGAGGTTGCCATCGGCGACCTCCTGCAATTCGTTCATCAGGCGCAGAATCGCCGCCTGGTTCTGCTCATTGGCGCGCTTGGCGGCCTGCTCGAGCCGCTGCGCCTCTAGCCGCTGTGCGTCGGCTTCCTGGGTGCGCCGCCGGCTGTCGCGCAGCAGTACCTGCATCAGCGCCAACACGGCGAGCAGTGATAGCAAGGCGAATACGATGGCGGCGATCAGATTCACCGTGCGCACGCTTTCTTCCTGCGCGAACAGCGATCGAATAGCCGACAGCTGCTGCCGCACGGGTTCGGCGCCGGCCTGCAACTGCCTGCGGGGGGCGGCAATATCGGCCACGGTGGCGGCAGCTGGCAGCCCGTTGGTCGCGGTTGCCTGTAATTCGCCATTGATCTTGGCGATCTGCTGCAAGCGATTGCGCAGGTCGCCGTCGGCGCTGGCAAGCAAGGCCTGGGTGTGATCACGAAGCAGCCCTAGGTCGCGTGCCAGCGCCTGCGCCGTTGCCGCGCCGTCGCCGCGCCCGGCCGGCAGGTCGTTGGCGTTGCGCGCCAGCCGTTGTGCAGCAGCGGCCAACTGGCCGGCGAGGCCGACGTCACGAACGGCGCCGCCCTGCTGGAGTTTCGTCGTGTTGACCTCATCGGCCAGCGCGGTCAGTCGGGGCGCGGCGTTGTTGATGGCGGCGAGCAGCGCGCCAAAAGCGAGCAGCGGTTTTTCCTGCGCGGCGATGCGCGAAGCCGCAGACTCCAGCGGCTTCCAGGTCTCGGTAAAGCGCGTCAGTTCCAGGGCCACCGGACCGGAAGCGTTGCGGCTGAGCGCGGCGAGCAGTTCGCCGAACTGATCGCGACTGTCTTTCAATTCCGCCAGCGCTCCTGCATCGCCTTCGCTGGCCGGGACCGCCGCGCGGGCGATGCGCTCGCTGTGCATCAAGGCAGCGCCGAACTGATCGGAAGTCTCGGCTTGCAGGTGAGCGGCCCGCTGGTCGAGGAACAACACGAACACGGTAAGGGTCGCGAACAGGCCGAGCAGGATCAGCAGGACTTGCAACTGCTGCGCCAACGGCCGGCCAGCCAGCCCGGGCATATCCCAGCGCTGCACCCGATCCATCAGGCGCGAAGCCCAGGAACCGCTCTTCAGCGCGGCGCGCAGCTGGGCACGGTCGATCCGTTGGGTCGCCGGCGCCGGCGGAATCGCCGAGTCCGCCTTGGACTTGGTGTCCGCGCCCGAAAACTCGGTAAAGCGGAACGGCTGCACCGTGATCGGCCCTTCGGCCGGCAACGATCCGACCTCTTTCTCGCTCATCGTTCCCATGTCTTTCGCCATCCCCTCTCCGGGCGCCGCCGAGCCGTTGTTATCCGTGTCGGTTCGTCAAGCGCCTGACGCGACTAGACGCCGATCGAGGCAAACCGCGGGTCTGCCACCAAGCGCGCGAGATCCAGCTCGGCCAGCGGTGTGCCGTCGGCGTCGCGATACCGTGCGCCTTCCCACGGAGCCAGATCGTCGGCCGCCGCCGGTAACGTATCCAGCGTCTTGGCGCTGCGCAGGCCAAAGGCGCGCGTGATCAGCAGGGCGGCGTTAACCTTCAGCGATTCGCCCAGGACCAGCAGCTGCAGAGCCTGTTCATCGTTCATCGGATCGCCGCCAGCCAGATGCGGCAGGTCGTAGACGCCGACCAGCCGGCCGCGGACGTTGGCCAGGCCGCGAAACCACGGCCGCGTCCAGGGCACGCGCGCTATATCGGCGACCGGCACGATCTCGCCGACGCTCGTCATGTCGAGCAGGTAGCTGCGATCGCCGACACGCACGCCAAGACGTGCGCTCGGCAAATTTTGCGCCGGTGCTTCGTTCAGGCGCTGCGCCAGCTGCGCCGAGAAGTCGCGCAGGCTGGCCAGTTGCTTGGGGTGTTCCATCGGTGCGTTCACGTTCACCCTATCGCGGCGATCTTGCCGAGCAGTTCCTCGGCCCTGACCGGCTTGGTGACGTAGTCACGCGCGCCTTGGCGCAGGCCCCAGATCCGATCGGTCTGCTGGTTCTTGCTGGTACACATGATGATCGGGATGTGCTGCGTCACCGGATCGCGCGAGATCTGCCGCGTCAACTGAAAGCCGTTCTGACCCGGCATCACCACGTCCATCAGGATCAGGTCCGGCGTGACTGCCTTGACCTTGATCAGCGCTTCCTCGGCGTTTTCCGCCGCCGACACATGGAAGCCGTTCTTCGTCAACAGTTCGGTCAGGAAATACCGCTCGGTGGGCGAATCGTCGACGACGAGGACCTTCTTTATCGGCATGTGCGGGCTCCGGCGTCAGGCGAGGGCGGACGGATTTGCCGAGTGCTGCAGCACCGCGGTCAGTAGGCTGTCCTTGGTGAAGGGCTTGGTCAGGTACTCGCTCGAGCCGACCATACGGCCGCGTGCGCGATCGAACAGGCCATCCTTCGACGAGAGCATTACCACCGGGGTTCTCGAAAATCGCGGACTGCGCTTGATCAGCGCACAGGTCTGGTACCCATCCAGGCGCGGCATCAGGATGTCGCAGAAGATGATGGCTGGCTGGTGATCGTTGATCTTGGCCAGCGCCTCGAAGCCGTCGTTGGCCAGGATCACCTCGCAGCCGGCCTGCTTCAGGAAGATCTCCGCGCTGCGCCGAATGGTGTTCGAATCGTCGATCACCATGACGCGAGTGCCGCGGATCGGGCTTAAATCCAGTGCCGACATAGAAAAACTCCGGACCAAAAGCGCGTGCTGGATGTCGCTGGGTGGCGAGCGTCGGGCTTCGATTCAGCCGGTCTGTGCTGTGGCGGTTGCACCACGGCTCAGATCTCGACCATCTCGAAGTCCTCCTTGCGCGCGCCGCACTCCGGGCAGGTCCAGTTCGGGGGGAGTTGCTCCCATGGCGTGCCCGGGGCGATGCCCTCGTCCGGCAATCCTGCGGCTTCGTCGTAAATCCACCCGCAGATCAAACACATCCATGCTCGCTTGCCCGCCTCAGTGGCCATTTCCGGTCGTGTTGTACATCGTGTTCGTGTTGACTCACATACCTGCCGAGCGATCATAGCCCGGCATCTGCGCGGCGCGAGCCCCGGGATGTTCATGATTACGGTCTAGAACCTATCTCGGGAGTTCGGGCCCCGTCGCGGCCCAGTTTCGGCGCTGAAAATCCCGCACGGTGAGCCGGCCGGCTCGCCTGCGTAAACTTCGATCTTTTGCCGCGTCGGTCAAGCCTGTGGATCGCAACGAACAGCTATTCAGCCGCGCTCAGCGGACCATTCCTGGCGGCGTCAATTCGCCGGTGCGGGCCTTCCGCTCCGTCGGCGGCACGCCGCGCTTCATCACGCGCGCGCAGGGCCCCTACTTTTGGGACGCCGAGGATCGCCGCTACATCGATTACATCGGCTCCTGGGGGCCGATGATCGCCGGGCATGCGCATCCCGAGGTCGTGCGCGC
>JBFINI010000017.1:0-17368 GCA_041611275.1 Burkholderiaceae bacterium | reverse complement strand
GTCGGCCTGCAACCGCGCGACGCGTTCCTGATAGCGAGCGTAGTTGCGCTCGCTGCCCAGCCGCTCCGGCTCGCCGTTGTTGTATTCGACACGCAGTGTCTGCAGTTTGGTTTCCTCGGCGGCCAGTTCGTCTTCGAGAATGCGCCGCCGATCGCCGTCGCGCGTGCGCTGGGTCTGGCCGTCGACCCGCGGAAAGTTCGCCGGCGAAATTGCCCGCGACTCCGCGGCAGCCTTGGCGGTCTGCGGCCGCGCAGACGGCGCCGGCAGCGTCAGCGCCGGATGCACATCGAGTTTGGTGCAGCCCTTGCCGGCGCCAGTGTTCTGATAGGTCTTGCGCCCCTCGGCATCGCGACAGACATAGATATCGTCGGCCAGCAACACGGCTGGCCAACCCAACACCAGTGCGAACACGGGGGCGACAAGGTGTTTGGCAGGCGATGACTTCATCCGGCCGAGTGTAAGTCAGCACGCGGGCGCCCGGCATCGGCAATAGGGCTGAGCTTTTCGGCCCAGGCCCGCGCCGGCGATCCGCCATGGCAACGATGTGCATGAATGAGAATGCTCTTTGCGCGGCAGGCGAAGGGGCGGTCTTCTGCCCCTTGCACCCGCGAGCCGTCGCAGTTCTCAGAGCCCGTAGTACATGTCGAATTCGACCGGGTGCGTGGTCATGCGGAAGCGCGTGACCTCCTCCATCTTGAGCGCGATGTAGGCATCGATCATGTCATTGCTGAACACGCCGCCACGGGTCAGGAACTCGCGGTCCTTGTCGAGGCTGACCAGAGCCTCGTCGAGGGAGGCGCAGGGATGCGGAATCTTCGCCGCCTCTTCCGGTTCGAGGTCGTACAGGTTCTTGTCCATCGGCTCACCGGGATGGATCTTGTTCTGCACACCGTCCAGACCCGCCATCAGCAGCGCCGCAAACGCCAGGTATGGGTTGGCGGTCGGATCGGGAAAGCGCACTTCGACGCGGCGGCCCTTCGGATTCGACACGTAGGGAATGCGGCAGGACGCCGAGCGGTTGCGCGCCGAATACGCCAGATTGATCGGCGCTTCGAAGCCTGGCACGAGGCGCTTGTACGAATTGGTGCCCGGGTTGGTGATCGCGTTCAGCGCCTTGGCGTGCTTGATGACGCCACCGATGTAGTACAGCGCGAACTCCGACAGGCCGGCGTAACCGTTGCCGGCAAACAGGTTGTTGCCTTCCTTCCACACAGACTGGTGCACATGCATGCCCGAGCCGTTGTCGCCGACCACCGGCTTTGGCATGAAGGTCGCCGTCTTGCCATAGCTGGCGGCGACGTTCCACACCGTGTACTTCAGGATCTGCAGCCAATCGGCCCGCTTGACCAGCGTGCTGAACTTGGTGCCAATTTCGCACTGGCCGGGGGCTGCAACCTCATGGTGGTGCACTTCGACTTCGACGCCCTGCTGCTCGAGCAGCAGACACATCTCGGAGCGGATGTCCTGCAGCGAGTCGGTCGGCGGGACCGGGAAATACCCTCCTTTGACGGCGGGACGGTGCGCCAGGTTGCCGGCTTCATAGTCGATTCCCGTCGACCACGGCGCCTCTTCCGACTTGATCCTGACGCTCGAGCCCCACATGCCCGAATCCCAGGTGACCGAATCGAAGATGAAGAACTCGGGCTCGGGTCCGAAAAAGGCGGCATCGCCGATGCCGGTTGACTTCAGGTACGCCTCGGCCCGCTTGGCGAGCGAGCGCGGGTCACGATCATAGCCCTTGCCGGTCGAAGGCTCGACAACATCGCAGGTCAGGATCAGCGTGTTTTCCTCACGAAACGGATCCATGCGCACCGAGTCGGGATCGGGCATCAGCAGCATGTCGGACGCTTCGATGCCTTTCCAACCGGCAATCGAAGAGCCGTCGAACGCGTGGCCATGCTCGAACTTGTCGAGGTCGACGGCTTTGGCCGGCACCGAGACGTGCTGCTCCTTGCCCCGGGTGTCGGTGAATCGGAGATCAACGAAGCGGACCTCGTTGTCGGCAATCATCTTGATGACGTCTTTGGGCGCCCCCATGAATCGTTCTCCTTAATCGTGAGATGGAAGGTGAAGCATCGATACGGTGATTTCGCCGTCGCCCGGCAATGACGTAGCGGCCAGGATCACAGTCAGTCGATCAAGCAGGATCCGTGCCGTACCGCACCAACGGCCATCGTTACACGCACCGCCTTTGTGCATCAACGCTTTGCGCGCGGTAGGGCAACGTGCCTGCGGATAAGTGAGCCAGAACGGCTGCTCGGCTCAAGGGCATATTGCACATTTATTGTGCATTATGCCTTGTCATGGCGCTGCGCTGAACTCAACTTGGGCGGTTTCAAGAACAGGCTTTGCAGGTCGGTCAAGAACCGTTGGCCGAGCGCGGTCGGCGCGATGTGATCGAGATCCCGGGCGAGCAGCCCGCGGGCCTCGGCTTTTTCGAGCGCCCCTTCGATGCAGGAGACGGGCAGCCCGGTTCGATCCGTAAACAGACGGACTGGCACCCCGGCGCGCAAGCGCAGCGCATTGAGCATGAATTCAAACGCCAAGTCTGCCCGAGAAACCTCGACCGACTCGGCGAGCGCCGCGCCCCGTAGCGCATGCTCCATGTAACTGGCCGGCTGCCGCCTGCGCACCTGACGAATGATCCGGTGCGGAAATGAGATCTTGCTGTGCGCCCCGGCGCCGATGCCGAGATAGTCACCAAACTGCCAGTAGTTGAGGTTGTGCCGGCACTGCCAGCCCGCCCGAGCAAACGCGGACACCTCGTAGTGCACGAAGCCGGCCCTCGCCAAACGCTCCTCGATCCACTCGTGCATCGCGGCGGCCGTGTCATCGTCAGGCAGGCGGGGTGGTCGTTTGGCGAACACCGTGTTCGGTTCGATCGTGAGCTGGTACAGGGACAAGTGCGGCGGCGCCAGCGCCAGCGCCGTCTCGATATCTCGCTGCATGGCCGCGAACACCTGGCCGGGCAGCGCATACATCAAATCGAGGTTGAAGTTTTCGAACTGCCGCGCCGCCGTTTCAATCGCCGCCACGGCTTGTGACCGGTCATGCACGCGGCCCAGCCGCTGCAGTTGCTCATCGTCGAATGATTGAATGCCTATTGACAGGCGATTGATGCCAGCCGACCTGAATGCCGCGAACCGAGCCGCCTCGAACGTGCCCGGATTTGCCTCGAGCGTGATTTCACAGCCGGCTTCCAGCGGCAGCCGCGCACGCAGGTCCGACAACAGGCGCTCGAGGCCGGCGGCCGACAGCAAGCTCGGCGTGCCGCCGCCGATGAAGACACTGACGAACTTCCGACCCCAGATCAGTGGCAACGCGGCGTCGAGATCGGCGCATAAGGCCTCGAGGTAGTGCCGCTCGGGAATCGCGTCGATCCCGCCGGATGGCTCGTGCGAGTTGAAGTCGCAGTACGGGCACTTGCGCACGCACCATGGGAAATGCACATACAACGCCATCGGCGGCGGCAGCACTTGCAGCGTGCCGGGCCGCAGCAGCGACTGCACGTCGACGGCCGCCGCGCGCGCCGGATGCAGCGGGATCATCGCCAATCCCAGTCAGCGCTCAGGCGGCGCGCCAAGTTACGCATCGCCGCGCCACGGTGGCTGATCCGGTTTTTCTCGGCCGGCGCCAGTTCCGCCGCTGTGCAGCCGAGCGCTGGTAGCCAGAAATGGGGATCGTAGCCGAAGCCATTGCTGCCACGCGGCCGTTCAATCACCTCGCCAGACCAGCGCCCGTCGCTGATCAGCGGTTCCGGATCGTCAGCACCACGCACGGCCACCAGCAAACAGACATAGTGGGCGCGGCGGTCGGACTGCGAGGCCAGCGCCGCGACCAGCGCCGCGTTATTGGCCGTATCGTCAGCGCCGTCTCCTGCGAAACGTGCCGAGCGCACGCCCGGGCCGCCGGCAAGCGCCGCGCAACAAAGTCCCGAGTCGTCAGCCAGGGCAGGCAAGCCGGTCGCCGCCGCTGCGTGCCGCGCCTTGGCCAGGGCATTTTCGACAAATGTCGCGTAGGGCTCCGCCGCCGGTGACAGCCCGAAGTCACGCTGCGGCAGGACTTCGATGGCAAGCGGCGCCAGCAAAGCGCCGAACTCGCGCAACTTGCCTGGATTGTCGGAGGCGAGAACGAGCCTGCGCACCGTCACGGACGGCCTCACCTGGCAGGTCAAGCAGCTTCGAGCACGACCCGCTGCCGGGCCACGAGCGCAGCGATCGCCGTGCGCGCCGCCGCCAGCATGGCCTCCAGGTGCTGCTGAGAAAACGGCGTTCCCTCGGCGGTACCCTGCACCTCGACGAAGTGGCCGGCGCCGGTCATCACCACGTTCATGTCCGTTTCACACGTCGAATCTTCTGCGTAGTCGAGGTCGACCAGCGCCTGCCCCTCGTGCATCCCCACCGATACTGCGGCGACGAAGTCGCGTACCGGCAGGGTGGCGATCGACTGCCGCTGCCGCAGCCAACGCAGTGCATCGTAGGCCGCGACGAATGCGCCGGTGATCGACGCGGTTCGCGTGCCGCCGTCGGCCTGCAGCACATCGCAATCTATCTGCAGGGTCCGTTCGCCGAGTTGCGCCAGATCGATCACCGCACGCAGGCTGCGGCCGATCAGCCGCTGAATCTCCAATGTGCGGCCACCCTGACGACCGCGTGTGGCTTCGCGTTCGGAGCGGGTGTGAGTGGCGCGCGGCAGCATGCCGTATTCCGCCGTCAGCCAGCCCTGGCCCTTGCCTTTGAGAAACGGCGGCACGCGCTCATCGACCGAGGCCGTGCACAGCACCCGCGTCTCGCCGAATTCGATCAGCGCTGAGCCTTCGGCATGGCGGGCATAGCCGCGAATGATCTGCACCGGGCGCATTTCGCCGGCCGCGCGACGGTATGAGCGTTCGCTCAATGTTTCCCCTGCACCCAGCCTGCTGCGCAGCCCGGCACCGGCGTGTGCCCGGTTTTCTGGGCGCTCATTTGCCCTGGATCAGCCGGGTTGAGCGCTGAATCGCGCGCTGGATCTCCGCGACGGCGTCCTCGATTTGCTGTTCGGTCAGTGGTTCGTCGCCCACCGTTTCGCCCGGCCGCGGCATTTGCACTGTCGAGGCGACCGCCCCATCCGGAATCACCAGTGTCGAAACCGGCGATTCGGTCGGCGGGATCATTTCCATCGACTCGCTGCCCGACCAGCTCAGCGCGATGGCCGTGCAGTTATCCGGCTCGGGTCCGGATTCAGCCAGTGCTCGGTTCATCAATTCCGGCACCGCGCGCATCACCGTGGCGCGATTGAATGCGTCCGCGATCTGCTGATCCGAAAGCGCACCCCACAGCCCGTCGGTACACAACAACATGGTATCGCCGGTGCGCAGTGCGACCCTGTGCGCGATCTCGACATTCGGCGAGACAAAGGCGCCGATGCAGTTGAAGATCCGGTTGCGCTCCGGGTGATCCTTGGCGTCCTCGGGACGAATCAGTCCCGACGAGACCAGGTGGTGCACGCGCGAGTGATCGAGCGTGCGGAAAGCAATTGATCCTCCGCGCAACAGATAAAGCCTGGAGTCGCCGACATGCGCCCAGGTGGCAATACCTTCCTGGACGATGCAGGCAACAATGGTCGTGCGCGGCGCCTCGGGTAGCCGGTTCTCGGCCCGATAGCGGTGTAGTTCGCGGTGGGCTGCCTGAATCGACTCCTGGAGAAACCCGGCCGGGTCGGGCAGCATCGGCTTGGCGTCTCGTTGGTAGACGGCCGCCATCGTCTGCAGCGCGATTTCAGCCGCGACTTCGCCGCGCGCGTGGCCGCCCATGCCGTCGGCCACCATCATCAGCAGCGACTTGCGCGTGTACAGGTAGCCCATGCGGTCCTGGTTGACCAGGCGGCCGCCTTTCCTGCTCTCCTGGTAAACGGAAAAACGCATCGCTACCGCAACTCCGCAAACCGGCGCGCAGCGCCGGTCTGGCTGGTCCGACGGCGCGACGCCTGCGCCGCCGCACTGACGCTCAGAACCACGTGATGTTGTGGTCCTTCATGAAGCGCGAGACCTTGTCCTGGATGTTACGCACGCGCGCGCCGGTGCGCTCGAAAAACGAAAACTCGGGCTGCTCGGGAACGCTATGCAGCAATTCTTTCTGTACCGCGTATACGGTCTGCGGCCGTTCAAGCGAATTCAGCCGCAGGCAGCGGTCGACCATGGCGATGAGTTCGGCCGAGTACAGCCCGCGGTAAGCGCGCAGCGCATTCGGCATCTTGTCTTCCCGCTGCCGCTGGTCCGACTCCTGCGGCGGCATGCCGGACATGCAGGCATAAATGCAGGCGCCGATGCTGTACACATCGGTCCACGGTCCGAGTTCGGCATCGCGCTTGTACAACTCCGGCGGGGCGAAGCCGGGCGTGTACATCGGGTAGGTCTTGCTGATATCGCGCTGCAGCGTCTGGCGCGCGGCGCCAAAGTCAAGCAGGATCGGCGTGCCGTCCATGCGCAGATAGACGTTGGCCGGCTTCACGTCGAGATGCAGCAGCCGGTTCGAATGCACTTCACGCAGGCCGTTCATCACCTGGCTGAAGACGCGCCGGATGAAACGCTCGGACAGCACGTCCTTCTGTTCCTTGCTGCGGTTGCGCACAACGTGTTCCTGCAGCGAGCGCCCAGACTCGTAATGCATCACCATGTACACGGTATCGTTGGCGCGGAAGAAATTCAGAACGCGAACGATGTTCGGGTGGTAGATCGAGGCCAGCGCCCGGCCTTCCTCGAAGAAGCACTTCAGGCCGATCCGATAGGTGTTCAGGTGCTCCGGCGCGACCATGGGCGCCAGCTCGCCGCTCTTGCGCTGGGCCAGCGCTGCCGGCATGTACTCCTTGATTGCCACTGAATGACCGTGTTCGTCGGTGGCCAGATAGACGATCGAAAATCCGCCGCTCGATATCTTCTTTACAATCCGATATCCGCCGACTTCAAGCCCTTCGGGCAAAGCTGCGTTGGTCTGCGCCGCCATGTGTGACGCTGTCGCCAGCGCCAAGGGCTGGCCGTTGATCAAGACCGGCTGATTCTAGCCAAGGGCCGCCTTCACGCGGGACAGCATTGCTCATCTGAAAGACTGAGTCCGCCCGACAGTCCATGCCCGCCGCTTCCAGCATGACCGGCTTCGCCGGCGCAAACTTCGCCACGGCGCTCGGCCAGGCCACGGTCGAGATCCGTTCGGTCAATTCACGCTTTCTCGATCTGACGCTGAAGATCGCCGATGAGCTGCGCGCATTCGAAGCCCAGATTCGCGAGCGCATCAGCACCCGGCTGGCGCGCGGCAAGGTCGAGTGCCGATTGAGCCTGCAGCGCTCGGCCGCCGGCGAATCGACGCGGCTAAACGCCCCCGCGCTGGCTGCGCTGCAACGGCTCGGCGCCGAAGTGCGTCAGACGCTGCCGCAGGCGGCGCCGATGTCGGTGGCCGAATTGCTGGCCTGGCCGGGCGTACTCGAAACGCCGGGGCTCGATGCCGACGCGCTGCGCGCCGCGGTTCTGGCCGCGCTCGATGCGGCCCTCGACCGACTGCAGGAAAGTCGCGCGCGCGAAGGCCTTGCGCTGGCTGACGGCCTGCGCAGTCGCTGCGCGGAGATCGATGTCATCGTCGAGCGCCTGCGCTCTCGCCTGCCCGACCTGCGTGCGGCGGTCGAGCGCAAGCTGAGCGAGCGCCTGAACCAGGCACTCGGCGCAAGCCTGTCGGCGGCTGCGACGCTGACGCGCGAGGAAATCAACGAGCGCATCCGCCAGGAAGTGACGCTGTACGCACTGCGCGCCGATGTCGACGAAGAGCTCAGTCGGCTCGCCACCCATGTACTGGAGGTGCGGCGCGTGCTCGATGCCGGTGGCGCCGTCGGTCGCCGGCTCGACTTCCTGATGCAGGAGCTGAACCGCGAGGCCAATACTCTTGGCTCGAAAGCAACCGCGATCGATCTGGCACAGTCGGCGATCGAACTGAAACTGCTGATCGAGCAGATGCGCGAACAGGTGCAGAATCTCGAATGATCTTCGCCGCGCCATGATCGACAGCGCTCAGCGTCCCGCCGGCAGCATCTTCATGGTGGTAGCCCCTTCTGGAGCCGGCAAATCCACGCTGGTCAACGCGCTGCTGGCGCGCGAGGCGAGCATCGAACTGTCGATTTCCTTCACCACGCGCGCGCCGCGGCCGGGCGAGGTGCAGGGGCGCGAATACCACTTCATCAACGAGGCCGATTTCCTCGCTCGCCGCAGCCGCGGCGAGTTCATCGAGAGCGCCGAGGTGCACGGTCATCATTACGCCACCTCGCGCGAATGGATCGATGGCCGGCTGCGCGCCGGTCGCGACATGCTGCTGGAGATCGACTGGCAGGGCGCGCGGCAGGTCAAGGCGGCATTTGCGCACGCGATCGGCGTGTTCATCCTGCCGCCTTCGATCGAAGCGCTCGAAGCGCGGCTGCACAAGCGCGGGCAGGATTCAGCGCAGGTCATTGCGCGCCGCCTGCTGGCGGCCGGCAGCGAAATCGCGCACGCGGCAGAGTTCGACTACGTGATCATCAACGAGGATTTCGACCGCGCCTTGGGCGAGCTGACCGCCATCGTCACCGCGGCGCGCCTGCGTTTCGGCAGCCAGGCAGCCCGGCACCGCGACCTGTTCGCCCAGCTCGGCCTGAGCTGAGGGCAGCCGCACGCAGATCCGCAAGAACGCACTCGGCTAAGATACGCACACTTCCTGCAGGAGCATCCATGGCCCGCATCACCGTCGAAGACTGCCTGAAACAGATTCCCAACCGTTTCCAGCTCGCGCTGGCCGCTGCCTATCGCGCGCGTCAGCTGGCACAGGGCCATACCCCGAAGCTCGACACCAAGGACAAGCCGCAGGTTGCAGCGCTGCGCGAAATTGCCGGTCAGAAAGTCGGCATCGAGATGCTGCGCAAGGTTCCCAGCTGACCATCGCTTGACGGCAGCGGGCACCGCCGATCCGGCGCCTGGTCCGCGCGCTGCTGGAAGGGAACGTTAGGCAGGCGCGGCGCTCATATTGAGACATCGCGGCCGTTGAGGGCGCATTGCGCCCCCACGGCCGCCGCGTTACGGTAGCGCTTTGGCTCCTGCACCATGCCCGGCCCGCAACCCACGACACCGCTGCCGCCCGATCTGCCGGCCGACTATTCGCCGGCAGTGCTGGCGCGTCGCGCCGCACAGGCACTGCGCAAGGCCGGCGCCGCGGTCTGGCGGACGGCTCCAGCAGAACCGGCGCAACCGACGGTCGTCAGCTTCGCCCAGCTGACCGACCGCCTCAAGAAATACCTGCCGTCGGCGGAAATCGCCCGCATCAAGGAGGCGTTCCGTTTCGCCGACGCGGCGCACCTGGGCCAGTTCCGCATGAGCGGCGAGCCCTACATCACCCATCCGGTCGCGGTGGCCGAACTGCTGGCCGAGTGGAAGCTCGATTCACCGGCGATCCAGGCCGCCCTGATGCACGACGTGCTGGAAGATTCCGGCGTTCGCAAGCAGGAAATGGCCGAGCGCTTCGGTCCGCTGGTCGCAGAACTGGTCGATGGCGTATCTAAGCTCGACCGGCTGCGCTTCGATTCGAACGAGGAAGCGCAGGCCGAGAGCTTCCGCAAGATGCTGCTGGCGATGGGCCGCGATGTTCGGGTCATCCTGATCAAGCTCGCGGACCGGCTGCACAACGTGCGCACGCTCGAGGCGATGGCGCCGGAAAAGCAGCGGCGGATCGCCCGCGAAACGCTGGAGATCTATGCGCCGATCGCGCACCGGCTCGGCCTGAATGCCATTTACCGCGAGCTGCAGGAGCAGAGCTTTGCCCGCATGCATCCGCTGCGCCACCGGGTGCTCAGCAAGGCGGTGCTGGCGGCGCGCGGCAACCGGCGCGAGGTGCTGGGCAAGATCCACGAATCGGTGCGACGCGCGCTCGCCGCCGCCAAGATCAAGGCCGAAATCCAGGGCCGCGAGAAGACCATCTTCGGCATTTACCGCAAGATGGTCGAAAAGAGTCTGTCCTTCTCGCAGGTGCTCGACATCTACGGCTTTCGCATTGTCGTCAACGCGCGCCAGGACTGCTACCTGGTCGTCGGCGCACTGCACGCGTTGTACAAGCCGGTGCCGGGCAAATTCAAGGACTACATCGCCATCCCGAAGGTCAACGGCTACCAGTCTCTGCACACGACGCTGCTGGGACCGTACGGCACGCCGGTGGAGTTCCAGATCCGCACTCAGGAAATGCACCGCGTAGCCGAGTCCGGCGTCGCCGCGCACTGGCTGTACAAGACCGACGACACCGGCCTGACCGAACTGCAGTCGCGTACGCACCAGTGGCTGCAGTCGTTGCTCGAAATCCAGCAGCAGACCGGCGATTCGGCCGAGTTGATGGAGAACATCAAGGTCGACCTGTTTCCGGACACGGTCTACGTCTTCACGCCGAAGGGCAAGATCGTCTCGCTGCCGCGCGGCGCCACCGCGGTGGACTTCGCCTACAGCATCCACACCGACATCGGCAACCGCTGCGTGGCGGCGCGAATCAACAACGAGATTCAGCCGCTGCGCAGCGAGCTGAAGAACGGAGATGTGGTCGAAGCGGTGACCGGACCCGTTGCCCGGCCGAATCCGAACTGGCTCACCTTTGTGCGCACCGGCAAAGCGCGCGCCGAGATCCGCCATTTCCTGCGCACGATCAAGCGCGAGGAATCGGTCGAACTCGGCGAGCGGCTGTTGGCCCAGTCGGCCCGCCAGCTCGGCGCCAGCCTCGCCGACGTCCCCGCCGACCGCTGGGAGACGATCGTCAAGGACACGCAGGCCAGGGACCGCAACGAGATCCTGGCCGACATCGGCCTTGGCCGTCGTCTGGCCGCCGTCGTCGCCCGCCAACTGATGCTCGGTGTCGCAACTTCAGCCGCCGACCAGCCCGCCGGCGAGATGCTCGCTGAATCAAGCCGAGCGCTTTTTGCCGCCGCTGGCCCGATGATCGTTCGCGGCACCGAAGGCATGGCGCTGCAGACGAGCAACTGCTGCAGCCCGATTCCTGGCGACCTGATCGTTGGCCACATGCGCAAGGACCAGGGGCTCGCCGTACATCAATCCGATTGTCCGATCGCCCGCCGTGGGCGGCGCGCCGATCCGGAGCGCTGGATCGATCTGCAGTGGGCCGAGGACACGGCGGGCAGCTTCGGCGCCAAACTCGCCGTCAGTGCCGCCAACGAGCGCGGCACACTGGCCAGGATTGCGGTGGCAATCGCCGAGGCGGATTCGAACATCCTGAATGTCAATATGGAAGACGAGAACGCCGAGCAGGCGCAGAT
This sequence comes from Burkholderiaceae bacterium, assembly GCA_041611275.1. Classification (GTDB taxonomy): domain Bacteria; phylum Pseudomonadota; class Gammaproteobacteria; order Burkholderiales; family Burkholderiaceae_F; genus JADJWR01. The sequence continues at coordinate 6,073 of JBFINI010000017.1, read as the reverse complement.
GTATTTCAAACTGCAGGTGCGCGACCGTCGCCATCTCGCTCGCGTGATGCGGATGTTGCGTCGCGTGCCGCAGGTCTCGCGCGTGCTGCGCGTCAGGTCGGGCGAAAAGAGCAGTGACTGAGCCGCCGCGGCCTGCCGGTCAATTACCGTAGCGAACGCCCAGGATTTCCAGCGTCTCGACGCCGGCGGGCGTGTGCAATGGCACCGACTCGCCCGCACGCGCCTTGGTCATCGCCCGCGCGATCGGCGAAATCCAGCTGACCCGTCCGTGCGCGAGGTCGACTTCGTCGATGCCGACGATCGTGATCTCATGCTCACTGCCAGCGCCATCGGCATAACGCACCGTCGCGCCGAAGAACACCTGGTCAGTTGCCGGCCGCGCGGCCGGATCGACCACCTCGGCGGCATCGAGCCGCTTGGTAAGAAAGCGGATGCGCCGGTCGATCTCGCGCAGCCGCTTCTTGCCATAGATGTAGTCACCGTTTTCCGAGCGATCACCGTTCGACGCTGCCCACGAGACGGTGCGTACCACCTCCGGACGATCGACATTCAAAAGCTGCAGCAGTTCGTCCTTCAGGCGCTGGTGCCCGGCCGGAGTGATGTAGTTCTTGCTGCCTGCCGGAATGGCCGGCGCAAGTGTTTCTTCTTCATCGTCGTCGACGGCGGACTCTCTGACGAAAGCCTTGCTCATCACATTGAACCGATCAGTGGTGGTGGGGTGGCCGATGGGATTCGAACCCACAACAACCGGAATCACAATCCGGGACTCTACCGTTGAGCTACGGCCACCGCGGTTTCAGAACTGGCCTGCCCGGCAGGACTCGAACCTGCGACCCCCGGCTTAGAAGGCCGGTGCTCTGTCCAGCTGAGCTACGGGCAGGTTGAACTGTCGGACGCCTGGCGCAGGCAGTCGGTAAGGCCTCTGGTCGGGGCGAGAGGATTCGAACCTCCGACCCCCTGCGCCCAAGGCAGGTGCGCTACCAGGCTGCGCTACGCCCCGAAGGAAGCGGATGATACCGGTGCGGCGACCGGCCGGCAATTTACGCGGTTCGCGCGTGCGGCAACATCAGGCGACGCGGCGCAGTATCGGCGGCGCATTTGCCTTGGGAACACGAGTGCCGAGCATGCGGCTCTCAGGCAGCCAGGCAGCGAAGGTGCTGCCCTGGCCCAATTCCGATTGCACCAGCAGCCTGCCCTGGTGCCGCATCAGCACGTGCTTGACGATCGCCAGCCCGAGCCCGGTGCCGCCCGTCTCGCGTGAGCGAGAACGGTCGACGCGATAGAAGCGCTCGGTCAGCCGCGGCAAATGCTCCGCGGCCACGCCGATGCCAGAGTCCTGCACCTCGAAGACGACGCCGTCGTCCTGCGCGCGCCAGGCCAGTCTGACGACTCCACCAGCCTGCGTGTAGCGAATGGCATTCGAAACCAGATTGCCAAAGGCGCTGCGAAGTTCATCGCGGTTACCACGCACGCGCAGTGGCTCGATCTGCTGGGTGATTTCGTGCTTACCGGCAGACAAGGCCCGCGCCTCGGCCTCGAGCTCGTCGACCAGCGTCGGAACATCGACATCCTCTTCGGCGAGCGGCGTTTCTTCGGCTTCCAGCCGCGAAAGCATCAGCAGATCCTCAACCAGCCGGCCCATTCGCGATGCCTGTTCATGCATCAGCTGCAGATGCCGCTGACGGGTGTCGTCCAGCAGCGGCTGGGCGTCGAGCAGCGTTTCCAGAAACCCGTTGACGACGGTCAGCGGCGTGCGCAGTTCGTGCGAAACATTGGCAATGAAATCGCGGCGCATTGCATCGACACGTTCAGCATCGGTCACGTCGCGCGACATGATGATCGATCGCGCTGGCTCGAACTCAATCACGATGATCGCCAACGCGAGGTCCGGCCGGCTTAGCGGCCGCAGCAGCAGCGGCTCGCCAAGCGACGCCGACGTCATGTAGGCGATGAAGGATGGGTCGCGCACCAGGTTGGTGATTCGCAACCCCAGGTCCGCCTTCAGCGAAATGCTGAAATGCTGCTCGGCCACCGGGTTGCACCATTCGATCTGCAGTGCCGCGTCAACCAGGACGATGCCCTCGGGCAGCGCACTGATGGTGCGCCGGAAGCGAGCTTCATTCTCCTCTAGCCGGCGCGCGTTCATCTCGCTGGCGCGGTGCGACTTGTGCAGCCGGTTGAAAACCTCGGCCCAGCTGCCCCAGCCGTCCGGGATGGTCGCCAACGATGGCTGCTCGAGCCAGGCGCCGAGCACCGACAGGTAATACAGGTGCAAAGCGAAGAACAAGCCGACGCAGATCAGCGCCACCCAAAGGCCAGCCTGGATGCCAAAGATGGCCGCGGTGACCGTTGCGATCGCGCCGATGACCGCCAGGCGGAGAAAAGCCGGCAGGACCACGCGGATCCTGTGCCGAAGCTGCGCGGACATGGCGCGAGTTTACTGCTCGGGACGGGCCGTCACGCGATAACCGAGACCGCGCACTGTCTGCACCAGTCCCTGCGCGCCGGCCGCGGCCAACGCCTTGCGCAGGCGCAGCACATGCACATCGACAGTCCGTTCCTCGATGAAGACGTGGTCGCCCCAGACACTGTCGAGCAACTGGCCGCGAGAGAACACACGCTCCGGATGCCCGATCAGGAACTTCAGCAGCTTGAACTCGGCGAGCCCCATTTTCACCGGCTTGCCTTCGACCAGCACCTCGTGCCGCGCCGGATCGATGCTCAGCGGCCCATAGCACAGCGACTCGCCGCTGTGCTGGGGCGCGCGGCGGCGAAACACCGCACGCACCCGCGATACAAGTTCTCGTGGAGAAAAAGGCTTGACCACGTAGTCGTCGGCGCCGGCATCGAGCCCTGCGACCCGGTCGCCTTCGGCGCTCCTGGCGGTCAATAGGATCACCGGCACGGCGCGCGTGCGCTCTTCGCCGCGCAGATCGCGCAGCAGTTCAATGCCGGCCCGGTCGGGCAACATCCAGTCCAGGATCACCAGGTCCGGCAGCTGCTCGCTGATCGCCCGCTGCGCGGCGCCAGCCGAATCGGCGCGCCGCACTGTAAAGCCGCTGCTGCTGCAGGAAAAAGAAACCAGCTCCTGGATGGCCGGCTCGTCTTCGACGACCAGGATCGATCCGGCTATCACTGATTACCCCTGTGAGACCGCGCGGTCGATCTCCTCCGGCGAGGCGTGGCGTACATCAGCGCCGTGCGCGATGAAGATCACATGCTCGGCGATGTTCTTGGCGTGATCGCCGACCCGCTCGATCGCCTTGGCGGCCCAGATCGTATCGATGGCCGCGGAAATCGAACGTGCGTCCTCCATCATGTAGGTGATCAACTGACGCAGAGTGGCGCGGAAACGATCGTCGATGCCGGCATCGTCGCGGATGATCGACGCTGCCGCGTGGCCGTCGAGCCGCGCGAAGGCATCGAGGGCACGATGCAGCATGCGGGCAGCAATTTCGCCCGACTGCCGCAAATCAGGAATGCGATTGAGCCGAAAACCGCTGTCTCTTTCCTTCAACCACTTGGCCGCGCGCGCGATCTTGCTGGCTTCGTCGCCAACGCGCTCCAGATCGGTGATCGTCTTGGCCACCCCCATGATCATGCGCAGATCGCCCGCCGTGGGCTGGCGCCGCGCGATCAGATGGTTGACCATCCTGTCGAGATCAACCTGCAGGGAGTTGACGCGCCGATCCCCCTCGATGGCCGCATCCGCCTTGGCGACGTCGGTAGACTCGAACGCCTCCATTGCCAGCATCAGTTGCGATTCAACCAGGCCGCCCATCTGCAGGATGCGCGAACGCATCTGCTCGAGCTCGACGTCGTACTGCTTCATTGAGTGTTCGCCCATGCCCATCGCTTTCTTCGCTCCGCCTCGCGCCCGTCATGCACCTCGTTCCAGCCCGCCTTTCAGATCCCGCGTCGCCCTATCGCCTGCCGTGACCCGAAGCAGCCTGTAATGTAGTTGCTTCGCCGCAAGGCGCGTAGCGCTCGCAGTGCTCTGCGCCGCCACATTCCCGCACGGTTCATCCGAACCGGCCGGTGATGTAGTCCTCGGTTTCCTTCTTCTTCGGTTTGATGAAGATCTGGTCGGTATCACCGAACTCGATCAGCTCGCCCAGGTACATGTAGGCCGTGTAGTCGCTGACTCGCGCCGCCTGCTGCATGTTGTGCGTGACGATCACCACCGTGTAGTCCTGCTTCAATTCATCGATCAGTTCCTCGATCTTTGCGGTCGAGATCGGATCCAGGGCAGAGCACGGTTCGTCGAACAGAATGGTGTCAGGCTTCACCGCAATCGTCCGCGCGATGCACAGCCGTTGCTGCTGGCCTCCGGACAGGCTGGTGCCAGCCTGCGCCAGCTTGTCCTTCACTTCGCCCCAAAGCGCCGCTTTGCGCAGCGCCCACTCAACGCGGTCATCCATCTGCGCCTTTGACATTCGTTCGAAGAGCCGTACACCAAAGGCGATGTTCTCGTAGATTGTCATTGGAAACGGCGTCGGCTTCTGGAACACCATGCCGATCTTGGCGCGGACCAGCGCCACGTCCTGCTTCGAGCGGATCACGTTATCGCCGTCCATCATGACTTCGCCTTCGGCGCGATGCTCCGGATACAACTCGTACATTCGGTTGAAGACGCGCAGCAGGGTGGATTTGCCGCAGCCCGACGGACCGATGAAGGCCGTGACCTTCCTCTCGGCAATTTCGAGATTGACGTTCTTCAGCGCCTGGAACTTGCCGTAGTAAAAGTTGAGGTTACGCACGCTCATCTTGCTGCGCGCGGGCGCGCTGCCCGCCGCGCCTGCGGTGGCTTCGCCGTTGCCCTGCAGGGTCACTTGCATCAATACCTCGTCAGCCTTTCTTGCGGAACAGGATTCGCGCAACGATGTTCAGCGCCAGCACGCCCATTGTGATCAGGAATACGCCCGCCCAGGCCATATCCTGCCAGTTCCTGAACGGGCTCAGCGCGAACTTGAAGATAGTCACCGGAAGGTTGGCCATCGGCTCGTTCAGGTTGAGCGAGAAGAACTGGTTCGACAGCGCCGTGAACAGCAGCGGCGCGGTCTCGCCGGCGATGCGTGCGAGCGCCAGCAGAACACCCGTCACCACGCCGGCCATCGCCGCTTTCAGCGTGATGCTGCGGATGACGACCCACTTCGGCGCGCCGAGGGCGAACGCCGCCTCGCGCAACGCGTTGGGAATCAGCTGCAGCATGTTCTCGGTCGTGCGGATGACCACGGGGATGACGATGAGCGCCAACGCCAGGATCCCCGCATAGCCCGAGAAGTTTCTGGCCTGCGCCACCACCACTGCATAAATGAACAGACCGATCACGATCGATGGCGCCGACAGCAGGATGTCGTTGATGAACCGGGTCACGCTGCCCAGCCAGCCCCTGCGCCCGTACTCCGCGAGGTAGATGCCGGCGAAGATGCCGATCGGCGTGCCCAGCGCCGTGGCCAGCAGCACCATGACCAGCGAGCCGACAATGGCGTTGGCCAGGCCGCCGCCTTCAACGTTGGGCGGCGGCGTTGATTCGGTGAACAACTGCCACGACAGGCCGGCAACGCCGAGGTAGAAGGTCTGGAACAGGATCCAGACCAGCCAGAACAGGCCAAAGGCCATCGCTGCGAGGGACAAGGTCAGTGCGATCGCGTTGACCAGCTTGCGCCTGCGGTGCATCGGCAACCGCCGCTCGGCGGACTCGATGCTTTGCGCGACGGCATTCATGCTGCCTCCTGCTCCGCCTGCGCGCTCGCCCCGACGCGCAGCCGGTAATTTCGGCTCGACAGCGCCACGTTCATGGCTTCGCTCCTCCTTCACCCCGCTCCAGTCGCATCAGCAACAGCTTGGAAAAGGCCAGCACGATGGCCGTGATCAGGAACAGCACCAGGCCGAGATAGATCAGCGAAGCCTGATGGATGCCGGTCTGCGCCTCGGCGAATTCGTTGGCCAGCGCCGAGGTAATCGAGTTGGCCGCCTGGAACAGCGACAGACTGTCGAGCTGGTTGAAATTGCCGATGACGAATGTCACGGCCATCGTCTCGCCGAGCGCACGGCCCAAGCCGAGCATGAT
>JBFINI010000016.1:0-17624 GCA_041611275.1 Burkholderiaceae bacterium | reverse complement strand
ACTGCAGTCATCAACACCAGTCCCTGGGCAACGTCGCGCATGATTGCCGCAGCCGTCATGGGGGCCGAAACGATGCAGGAGGCGGGGTTCAGCCTGAGCGTCGTGACTGTGGCGCTGCTCACGCATTACACACTGGGCGTCCTGTTCGGGATGGCGCTCGTCGCCGTCAGTGCGCCGTTGCGCCTCGATGTTGCGCCGAGAACTGCGCTGCCGGCGGGCGCCGTGTTCGGTGCAGCGCTTTACGTAATCAGTTTCTACGGCATGGTGCACTGGCTACCGTGGTTAGCCGGGATACGCGGCACACCCGCCATCGCGGCGCACCTGATCTTCGGAATGTCGACGGCCGTGCTGTACCTGAAATTGGCGCGGCGCGGCGGGACCATGTACGCGTTGCAGAGAACAAGATAGCCATGGCCTAGCCGGCCGCTGGCACTTCGGCGGGTCAGCATCGTTTCCCGTACCGGCAATGCACGGCCTCGCGACGACGAGCGTTGGCGTCGATGCGGGCGATTTCCGGACGCAAGCCAGCCTCGGACACGCGAATGTGCCCCCTGCTTGCATGTCCGAAAACGGCCAGCTTCGGCTGGCCGTTTCGTTCATAGTGTGGCCATGCAACTCGAACCTAACGCCTGTTTTCGCGCCACCCGCGCCCGCGACGCGCGCTTCGATGGCCGCTTTTTCGTCGGCATCACCAGCACGCGCATTTACTGCCGGCCGGTGTGCAGCGCGAAGCCGGCGCGGCGCGAGAACCAGCGCTACTTCGCCAGCGCCGCCGCCGCCGAAGGGGCGGGTTTTCGGCCCTGCCTGCTCTGTCGCCCGGAACTGGCGCCAGGGCTGGCGCTGATCGACGCGTCGCGCGCGCTCGCGCGCACTGCGGCGAGCCTGATCGACGACGGACTGGGCCATGATGGCGGGCTCGACGCGGTGGCGCGCCGGCTCGGTGTAACCGATCGACATTTGCGCCGCGTATTCGAAGCGGAGTATGGCGTGACGCCGGTCGCCTACGCCCAGACGGCCAAGCTTCTGCTGGCCAAGCGGCTGCTGACCGACACCCAACTACCGGTCACCGATGTGGCGCTGGCGGCAGGTTTCGGCAGCATCCGCCGCTTCAATGCGCTTTTCGCCGCGCGTTACCGCCTGCAGCCGACAGCCCTTCGCCGCGTCGCGCCGACGACAACGGCGGTCGACTTTCACCGCTTCGTGCTGGCCACGCGCCCGCCCTTCGATCACGCGCGGCTGCTCGGCTTCTTCGCGGCGCGCGCCATCGACGGCGCCGAGACGGTCGACGGCCGCCGGCTGCGCCGCGCGATGCGCGTGGCGGCGGCCGGCGGCAAGCAGGTTGCCGGCTGGATCGACGTGCGGCCGGCAGCGCAGCAGCCCGGCATCGAGGTGCGCATCGATGCCCGCTTGACACCGGCGATTCCGCGCGTGCTGGCGGCCTGCAAACACGCCTTCGATCTCGACTGCCAGCCCGATGCAGTGACTTCGGCACTCGGCGAACTGACTGCCAGGCGGCCGGGACTGCGATTACCCGGCGCCTTTGACGGCTTCGAACTGGCGGTTCGCGCCATTCTCGGCCAGCAGGTCAGCGTGAAGGCCGCGCGAACGCTCGCTTCTCGCGTGGTGGCGCGCTTCGGCGCGCCAATCGAGACGCCGTTCGCCGGGGTGGGCATGCTGTTTCCACCGGCGGCGACGCTGGCGCAATGCTCGCCGGCCGACATTGCCAGGCTAGGCATCGTTGCCACCCGCGCGCGGGCGATCGTGGCGCTGGCCCGTGCAGTCGACGACGGCGCCATCGCACTCGATCCGGGCGCGCCGGTTGAGCAGACGCTGGCGCGGCTACGCGCGTTGCCGGGCGTCGGCGATTGGAGCGCGCAATACATCGCAATGCGCGCACTGCACTGGCCCGATGCGTTTCCACCCGGCGATGCTGGCGTATTGAAGGCGCTCGGCGTAAGCAGCGCGAAGGCGGCATCCGCATGCGCCGAAGCCTGGCGGCCGTGGCGCAGCTACGCCGTGATGCATCTGTGGCACACGAAGGAGGACGCCGCATGATCCGTTACACGCACCTCGATTCGCCGCTCGGCCCGCTGCGTATCGTCAGCGACGGAAAAGCCATCGCCGCCATCGGCTTTCCCGGCCAGAAGCACGATCTCGCCGCGCAGCCGCACTGGCTGCGCGACGATGATGCGCCCGAGCTCCTCACCGCCTGCCGACAGCTCGCCGAATACTTCGCCAGCCAGCGGCGCGATTTCGACCTGCCGCTGGCGCCCAAGGGCAGTCCCTTTCAACAGAGTGTCTGGCGCGCACTGCTGAAGGTTGGCTACGGCCGCACGTCGACCTACGGCGCCTTGGCCCGCACGCTGCAGCGGCCGGCGGCGGCGCGCGCGGTCGGCAGCGCAGTGGGCCGCAATCCGATCGCCATCGTCGTGCCCTGCCATCGCATCATCGGCACTGACGGTTCGTTGACCGGCTATGCCGGCGGACTCGACCGCAAGACTCAGCTGCTGGCGCTCGAAGGCGCGCTGCTGGCATGATCGCCGCGACGTTTCCTTGGCCAGTGTTTGGCGCGCTGCTCGCCTGCGGCACCGCCGACGTCCAAGTGCGCTCGGCGCCTTGCAACCGCTGCCATCGCCGCGTTGCGCGCGCGGCATGAAAGCTGCCGACGTCGTTGATCTGCTGCTGCTTGCCGCGCTGTGGGGCGCGAGCTTCCTGTTTACGCGCATTGCGGTCGCCGCCTTCGGCCCCGTAGCGCTGGTCGAATTGCGCGTACTGGTGGCGGCAGCCTTCCTGCTGGCGATCGTCGCCTGGCGCCGCGAACTGGCCGCACTGCGCGCCAATCTCGGCCGCGCGGCGCTTCTGGGACTGATCAATTCGGCGCTGCCATTCTTCCTTTTCAACTACGCAACGCTGACGATCACGGCAGGCTTTGCGTCGATCCTCAACGCCACGGTCCCGATGTGGACCGCGACCATCGGCGTGCTGTGGCTGCGCGAGCGCCTCCGCATCAGCCAGTGGCTCGGTCTTGCCCTTGGCCTGATCGGCGTGGCCGTGCTCGTCTGGGGCAAGGTCGATCTGCGGCCTGGCAGCTCGCAATGGACGGTCACGCTCGCAGTGGCCGCGGCGCTGGCCGCCACCCTGGCCTACGGAGCCGCCGTGCATCTCGCCCGGCGCATGCAGGCGGGGGTCGCACCACTGGTCACCGCCGCTGGCACGCAAATCGGCGCCACGATCGTGATGGCTCCGCCAGCACTCCTGCTGTGGCCGGCACAGACCCCTGAGGCGTCTCTTTGGCTGGCCACGCTGGCGCTGGGCGTCGGCTGCACGGGCGTGGCCTACGTTCTGTATTTCCGGCTGATTGCCCGCGCCGGGGCGATGCGGGCCGCTTCGGTGACTTTTCTGATCCCGCTGTTCGGCACGCTTTGGGGCGCGCTGTTTCTCGGCGAGGCGATCACCGCGCAGATGATCGTCGGCGGGGCCGTTGTGCTGTTAGGAACGACGCTGGCCCTTGGCCTCTTTCGCGCCGGCACCCCGAACCCTGCGCCGCGCTGAGCACCTCTCGCCTACTGGTTCTTGCGCTGCTCCCACAGCACGTCGTTGCCGCCAGCGGCGCGATTGAGCACGCGGGCCAGCACGAACAGCAGATCGCTCAGCCGGTTCACGTACTGCCGCGGCGCCTCATTGAGCTTCTCCTCGGCGCCAAGCGCAACGATCGCTCGTTCGGCGCGGCGGCAAACGGTGCGGCACACATGGGCGATCGCCGCCGCGCGCGCGCCGCCCGGCAGGATGAATTCCTCCAGCCGCGGCAGCGTCGCGTTGTAGTTCGCCAGTCGCTCGTCGAGCCGCGCCACCTGCATGTCCTTGATCATCGAGAAGCCGGGAATGCACAGTTCGCCGCCGAGGTCGAACAGGTCGTGCTGGATGTCGACGAGATCGGCCCGCACTTCGTCAGGCAGCGCTTCGGTCAGCAGCACCCCGATGTGCGAATTCAGCTCGTCGACATCGCCCATCGCCCGCACGCGCAGCGCGTCCTTGCGCGTGCGGCTGCCGTCGCCCAGCCCCGTCGTGCCGTCGTCGCCGGTACGCGTGGTGATCTTCGAAAGCCGCTTTCCCATGAAGTGCTCCGCAGGTGCCTGCCGACGCAAGGAATGCCCGCGCAATCGCGGGTTGCGACGCGCACACGTCGATGTTAGCTTGGGCTTCCACGGACAAGAAGGAGGACAACATGGCCGTTGCCAAAGTCATCGAATTAACTGCATCGTCGCCAACCAGCTTCGAGGACGCCGTCAAGGACGGCATTTCCCGCGCCAACACCAGCGTTGAGGAGGTGCAGGGCGCGTGGATCCAGGAGCAGAAGGTCGTGGTCAAGGGCGGCAAGATCGTCGAATATCGCGTGAACATGAAGGTGACCTTCGTGCTGAAGCCCGCGAAGAGCAAGGCCAAGTAGGCCTATCGCGATGCGCGGCCGTAACGCAAGGCGCTGCGGCCGCGCTTTTCAGCCCAAACGCCGAGACCAGGGAAAGCAGACGTGAACGCGCCGACTGCCTTGCGCCAGATCGCCAAGCCTCTGCCCGAGGCGTTTCTCACCGCACTGCGAGCGCGCTTCGGTGATCAGCTATCGACTGCTGCGGCGGTACGCGAGCACCATGGCCGCGACGAATCGGCATACGCACCGATGCCGCCAGAGGCCGTTGTCTTTGCCCGCTCGACCGACGACGTCGTCGCGCTGGTTCAATTGTGTGCCGGACACCGCGTGCCACTGATTGCCTACGGCGTCGGCTCGTCGCTCGAAGGCCATCTACTGGCCATCGAAGGCGGGGTCAGCGTCGACGTCGGCCAGATGAACCAGTTGCTGGCCGTAAACGCCGAGGATCTGACGGTCAGCGTACAGGCCGGCGTCACGCGCAAGCAGCTCAACGACGAGATCAAGCACACCGGATTGTTCTTCCCGATCGACCCCGGTGCCGACGCCACGATTGGCGGCATGGCGGCCACGCGTGCCTCCGGCACCAACGCCGTTCGCTACGGCACGATGCGCGAGAACGTGCTTGGTCTCACCGTGGTCACCGCCGAGGGCAAGGTCATTCGTACATCAAGGCGGGCGAAGAAATCGTCGGCCGGCTATGACCTCACGCGTGTGTTTGTCGGCAGCGAAGGAACCCTCGGCATCATCACCGAGATCACGCTGCGCCTGTATCCGCAGCCGGAAGCCATTGCGGCGGCGACCTGCTCGTTTCCCAGTGTCGATGCAGCGGTGGCCACCACGATCGCGACGATCCAGATGGGCGTGCCGATCGCCCGCTGCGAACTGCTCGACGCGCTGACGGTGAAAGCGGTCAACATGCGCGACAAGCTCGGCCTGCCCGAATCGCCGCTGCTGCTGTTCGAGTTCCACGGCTCACCGGCAGGCGTGCAGGAGCAGACCGAGGCGGTGCAGGCGATCGCGCAGGAACACGGCGGCGAAGGTTTCCAATGGGCCACCCGCCCCGAAGAACGCAGCCGACTTTGGGAGGCCCGACACAACGCCTACTTCGCCTGTCTGCAGCTCAAACCGGGCAGCCGCAGTTGCACCACCGACGTGTGCGTGCCGATCTCAAGGCTGGCGCAGTGCATCGCCGAGACAGTGCGCGACACCGAGGCCAGCACGTTGCCGGCGCCGATCCTCGGCCATGTCGGCGACGGCAACTTTCACTGCGCGATCCTCGTCGACCCGGCCAATGCGGACGAAATGCAAGAGGCCGAGCGGCTGAATCAGCGCATCGTCGCGCGCGCACTGGCCATGGATGGCACCTGCACCGGCGAGCATGGCATCGGCCTGCACAAGATGGACTTCCTGCTCGAAGAACACGGCGCCGACAGTCTCGAGCTGATGGCGCGCATCAAGCGCAGTTTTGATCCGCTGAACATCCTCAACCCAGGTAAAGTGCTGCGCCTCTGACCGGCCGCGGCGCCGCGCCTGCACGGCGGCAGGGTGTCGGTGTCGGCCGCGGGGCTGCCGCGCTTTCAGCGCGGCAGCTTCACCTGCATCGTTGCGCCGCCGGCCGCTTTCAGTTGCGCACCGCGCTTCATCCAGGCGCGCACAGTGACCTGCGGGATCGCCGGAGCGATGCGCACGTTATCCAGCTCGCGCGTGAACGGCTGCTCGGTCTCATGCGGATGCAGCAGCACGCGCGTGCCGAGGATCGTTCCATCGGGAGCCACGACCTCGAAGCGTTCGGCGTAGTAATCCCAGCCGCTGTCCTTGCTGCGGACCGTGACGTCGAAGCCATAGACGTACGTTCCCGTCAGCCGGACCTTGACGTCGATCACGTCGGCCTCGCCCGCGACGGCCGCCGTCACCGCCACCAAGAGCAGGGCTGCTGTCAGCTGATGCGCCAAACGAAACAATCGCATCTCGTTGTTTCCAGGTGCCATGGATGTGCGTATCAGCCTAGCGGCGGCAAGCGTTTGAGGCCAGCACGCTTGCGTAATCTCATGATGCGCCTACGCGATGACGCGTAAGGTTATCGGCGAGGACGCGACCATGCGGTACCGTACGATGATGAGCGGGTTCCGCCATCCCGCGGGAGACGACGACGATGGGATTCGCCAGCACCCTGGGCCGACTGGCCCTGGCGCCCTTCACCAAGGCACTGCCGCCGATTGGTGACACCGAACGCGATGCGCTCGAGGCCGGCACGGTCGGTTTCGAGGGTCGCCTGTTCGCCGGCCGGCCCGACTTCGACGTGCTCGCTGCCGTTGGTCCCAACCGGCTGACCGATGCGGAGCAGGCGTTCCTCGATAACGAAGTACGCACTCTGATCGCGATGCTCGACGATTGCGCGATCGACGAGGCACAGGATCTGCCGGCCGAAGTCTGGCAGTTCCTGCGCGAGAAGAAGTTCTTCGGCATGATCATTCCGCGCGAATTCGGCGGCCTCGGATTCGGCCACTTCGCGCATGCCACGGTGGTCACGCGGATCGCCACCGTCAACGTCGCCACGGCGGTTACCGTGATGGTGCCCAATTCGCTTGGCCCGGCCGAGCTGCTGCTGCACTACGGCACCGACGCGCAGAAGAAGCATTACCTGCCACGATTGGCTGATGGTCGCGAACTGCCCTGCTTTGGCCTGACCTCGCCGTATGCCGGATCGGATGCGGCGTCGATCCCGGACCGCGGCGTGCTGACCGAACGCACGATCGATGGCAGGACGGTGCGCGGCTTCCTGGTCAACTTCGACAAACGCTACATCACGCTGGCGCCAGTGGCCACGGTGGTCGGGCTGGCCTTCCACGCCATCGATCCGAATCGCCCGCAAGGCGAGCAGGAGATCGGCATCACCTGCGCCCTGGTGCCCGTGCCCACCACCGGCATGTCGATCGGCAGCCGGCATCGGCCGATGAATTCGGCGTTCATGAACGGGCCGATCCGCGGCAAGGACGTGTTCGTGCCGATGGACTGGATCATCGGCGGCGAGGAACAGGTCGGCCAGGGCTGGCGCATGCTGATGGAGAGCCTGGCGGCCGGCCGCGCGATCTCGCTGCCGGCGCTCGGCGCCTCGATGCAGCAGGCCACGCTGTATGTCGTCAATGGCTACGGCCGCGTGCGCGAACAGTTCGGCTTGCAGATCAGCAGATTCCACGCGATCGCGGCGTTGATCGCCAAGATGGCGGCCGAGCTGTACGCGACCGACGCCGCCCGCCGCTACACCGCCGCCGCGCTCGATGCGGGCGAGCGGCCCAGCGTGGCCAGCGCCATTCTCAAGGTGCACCTGACCGAAGCCGGCCGCCGCGCGGTGACCAGCGGCATGGACATCCTCGGCGGCAAAGGCATCATCTACGGGCCGAAGAACCTGGTCGGCATCGCCTACCGGCAGGCGCCGATCGCCATCACCGTCGAGGGCGCCAACATCCTCACGCGGGCGCTGATCATCTTCGGCCAGGGCGCGGTGCGCTGTCATCCGCACGTGCTGGCCGAGATGAAGGCGGTTGAACAGCAGGACGCCGAGGCGCTCGGCAAGGCACTGCTCGGCCACGTCGGCCACGTGCTGCGCAACCTGTGGGCGAGCCTGATTTCGGCACCGGTGATTGGCTCGCCGCCGGCGGATCTCGTCAAGGAGGCGCGACTGATCGCGCGCGTGTCGGCCAAGTACGCGCTGACCGCGGATCTGGCGATGGGCCTGCTCGGCGGCAAGCTCAAACGCATGGAGCTGCTGTCGGCACGGCTCGGCGACGTACTGTCGTACCTGTACATCTCTGCCGCCTGTGTCTGGCGCTACCAGGTCGACGGCGACCCGAAGATGCTGCCGTTCGCGCGCGCGGCCATCCGCGTGCAGCTCGACCTGGCCGCGGCCACGCTGCGCGATCTGTACGCCAACTTGCCGTCGCGGTTGCTGCGCATCGTCGCACCGCTGCTGTTGCGCGGCACCCGCCACCTGGCGCCGCTGCGTGACCGTGACCTGATCGCCTACGCGGACGCGCTGCGCGAAGATCGCAGCCTGATCGCGCGACTGTGCCCCGATGTCGGCGTGCCGCCCGCTGGCGGTATGCACGACCTGATGCGCGCGCTCGAACTGGCCGATGCGATCGCCGACGAAGTGCCGGAACTCAACAAGGTCCTGCGCCGCACGAACTCGCTGCAGCAGGCGGCCGAGAACTCACGTGATCCGGCCGCCGCGCTCGCCTACCTGCTCGCCGCCGACCGCGTGATCCAGGTCGACGAGTTTTGGCCGTAGCCGCGCCGCGCTGCAGCCGCCGGCGCCACCGATTCGGACCGGGCGAAGCGCGCGCCGGCGCATGGCCAGTCCGACGCCTCAGCCGGAAAAAAGAACAGGGCCCAAAGGCCCTGTTTTTCTTGCCGCACGGTGCTTCCTTGTTCAGTCGCCATCGCCGCCGAAGATGCCGAGCAGCGCCAGCAGGCTCTGGAAGACGTTGTACAGCGCCAGGTACACGCCGAGCGTGGCGGTAATGTAGTTGGTCTCCAGGCCATCCTTCACCCGTTTCAGGTCGTGCAGGATGAAGGCCGAGAAGATGCCGACCGCCAGCACCAGCAGCGTAATCATCAGCGCGCTGGACTGGATGAAGAAGTTGGCGATCATCGCCACCAGCAGCAGCACCGCGCCGATGAACAGCCACTGGCCCATTTGCGACAAGTCGCGCTTGATCACGCTCGACATCGCGGCCATGCCGAAGAAGATCGTGCCGGTGCCCGCGAAGGCCATCATGATCAAGCTGCCGCCGTTGGCCAGCCCGAGCACGGCGCCGAGCAGGCGCGACAGCATCAGGCCCATGAAGAAGGTGAAGGCGAGCAGCACGGGCACACCGGCGGCCGAATTCTTCAGCCGCTCGATGGCGAACATGAAGCCGAAGGCACCGGCCAGGAAGACGATCAGGCCGATGCCGGGCGACATCGCCCGCGCGATGCCGGTGGACAAGCCAAACCAGGCGCCGAACACGGTGGGCACCATCGACAGCGACAGCAGCCAGTAGGTATTGCGCAGAACGCGGTTTCGCTCCTGCGACAGCGCGCCCGATGGCGCGTAGGCGGTCGTAGTTCGCAAGCTTTCAGACATGCAATCTCCTGTGTCGTCAATCAACGCAGCTGGGATGCTACAGGCTTCCGAATAGTTCCCGGCCCGGCACGCGTCCATCGTGCAGAAGCCTGAACGTCCTCTAAGGGGTTTCCCGGAGCGATAAGCTCCGGTCCCGGTCCAGGTGCGCCGCGGCGGCGCGCCCGTGCAGGCCATCAACCCGGCCGCCATTCGCCGCCGGATCGCACAGCCGACTGGCGCAGAATCGGCCCTTGCGGATGGCCCGCCTTGAACGATCTGCGACGGGAGGAAAAATGAACATCGGCCTGATCGGCCTCGGCCGCATGGGAGCCAACATGGCGCGAAGGCTGGCTCGCGCCGGCACGCACGTCGTGGCCTTCGATCGCTCGGCGCAGACGCGCGCGGCAATCGGCAACGACCGCAACCTGGCGACCGTTGACACGATCGACGCCTTGCTCGCGGCACTCCCGGCGCCTCGCATCGTCTGGATGATGGTTCCGGCCGGCGAAGTGACGCAGGCCGTGCTCGACGAACTGGCACCGCAACTGCAGCGCGGCGACATCGTCATCGACGGCGGCAACGCCTTCTACAGGGACAGCGTTCGCCGCGCTGCCGCGCTGACCGGGCGCGGCATCGCGCTGCTCGACGTCGGCGTCTCCGGCGGCGTCTGGGGGCTTGCCAACGGTTACGGATTGATGGCCGGCGGCCCGCCCGAAGCGGTTGCAGCCATCAAGCCGATTCTGCAGCAGCTGGCGCCCGCGCCTGATCGCGGTTGGGTGCATTGCGGACCCAGTGGCGCCGGTCACTTTGCCAAGATGGTTCACAACGGCATCGAGTACGGCATGATGCAGGCGCTGGCCGAAGGGCTGGCCCTGATGCAGGCCAAGCGCGAGTTCGATTTCGATCTGGCCGCAGTGACCGAGGCCTGGCGCGAGGGCACCGTGATCCGTTCGTGGCTGCTCGATCTGACCGCCGAGTTCCTGCGCGGCGACACCGTGCTCGCCGACATCGCGCCCCACGTGGCCGATTCCGGCGAAGGCCGCTGGACCGCGCTCGAAGCGGTCGAACTCGGCGTGCCGGCACCGGTGATGAGCCTGGCGCTGATGGCGCGCTTCGCCAGCCAGGGGCACGATGAGTACGCGAACAAGCTGCTGGCGATGATGCGCAAGAGCTTTGGTGGCCATGCGGTCAAGTCCGGATCACCGGCCTGACTCCCGGCCTCGTGCGCTGCGTGCGCGCACGCAAGTTGACCGAGCCGGGCGGGCCGAACCGCAACTTCTTGAACCGCATCCTCGATGACTCCGGTGGCGAGCCGTAGCCTCGGTGAAATTGCCCGCGCACGCCATCACTGCTGACACGCACGCCGTTCGGCCCGAAACGCCCTTGCGCCGCATGCAGGTGTCCGATCAGCTTCGAACGGCATTCGGTCGCTATGGGCGCTGGCCGCTGGTGCTGCTGATCATCGTGCTGGTCGCGGCCGCCGAACTGCGTTTCTACAAGCTCGAACGCAAGAGCCTGTGGTCCGATGAGCTGTATACGGCGGTGCTCGCGCTGTACCGCGACGCATCGATCGGTCAGCAGATCGAACGATTTCGCCGCATCAGCATGACCGAGGTGGTCGACTCCGACACCTTCTGGACGGTCAAGGCGTCGGATCAATCGCCGCCGCTGTTCGATCTGATCGCCAAGGCCTCGGTCAAGCTGTTCAAGCCGATCGAGCGAGGCGTGCGCTTGCCGAGCGTGGCGTTTTCCGTCGCCTTGCTGTTGTTCCTTGCCTGGTCTGCGCTGGCAGGAGCGCGCGAGACCCGCGCCGCGCGGGTGATGCTCATCGTGTTGATTCTGACGGCGTTCTCGGCCACGGCCATCGAATACGCCCAGGAAGGCCGGCCTTACAGCCTCGGACTGCTGTGTGCCGGCATCCTGAGCGCGCAGTTCTACCTTCGTCTTGAACGAGGATTGCGAGACGCGCCGCTGCCGCGCTGGCCCGAGGTCGCCGTCTTCATTGCCGGTTGCTACACGCACTACAACATGATCATCTTCAGTGCGCCGCTGCTGCTGCTTTACGGTGGCATCGCGCTTTACCGGAAAGACGGGTGGTCTCTGTCAAGGCTGGCACTGGTGCCGCTGGCGTTCCTTCCATGGGCTTATCTGGCCGAGCACACGATCACCCATACCCTTGACGGAGGTGTTGCCTGGTATCCGCGGGCAACTCCTTGGCAGGCCGTCGTCGATTCCTTCGCGATCCAGCAGGTCGTTCTGGGAACGGGCTTTGTTCTGTTTGCCTTGGTGCTCGTCATCGTGCAGCTGACCATGTGGCTCGTCGGTCGACGTCACGACGTCGCGCACGCTGCGGGCACGGTTGCATGGCTGATCGGCGTCGCAACGCTTTACTTGCTGCTGATTTCGCAGCTGCGGCTCAGCGCGGGCATGTTCGATGCACGCTATTTCGTCTTTTCGCTTCCGTTGTTCCTGTTTGCCGCTGCCACCGCCATCGTCTCGGTGTTCGGCCGGCACTGGCTGGGGCTCGTTACGGCGCTGCTGCTCGCGCTGACCCAAGCGCAAGCCATACGCGCCAATCAACTCAGGATGAAGGAACCGTATCGCGAGGCCGTGCGCTGGCTTGGCGAGCGGATCGACCGAGGCGGCCTCGTGCTCACGACGTGGAACAAGAACTACTACCGCGTCTACTTCGATGGCAGCGAGAAGGCGCCCGAATTGCTCAACTTCACGCAGGAAGCCGAAGTGCCGCCGATCTGCCGGCAGATCGAACCGCTGCCCGGCGTTGCCGTCATCGCGTTCAACACGCACGGCAATCTGCTGCAAGCCTTGGTGACAGGCTGCGGTTCACGGTACACGATCCACGAGCAGCGCTTTGGCCCGTTGATCGCCCAGCACTGGGTCCGATAAGTCGCGAGGAGAAGGACCGGGCTCGATGCGGCCCGTTCACCGCGACGCCGAACCGTCGAAGCACTGCTTGAGCGGGCAACGCAAGGGCGCCCGCACCTGGGTCGCCGCGGCCGTCAGCTTCTTGCCGGTGCAGACGGACGGCGGCGCACCAGCCCGCCGTCACGAATCGACGCAAAAGTGCACTGCAGCCAGGGCCTCGAACTGCGATAGCGGATCGACCTCATCGGCATCGCATTCGCCAGCCCGTTTCCGGCACTCCCTGCGGGCTGCGCGAACGAACGCCGGATCCCCTTGCTCAGTGCTCGCCGGTGACCACGCACTTGCCGCCGACGCTGCTGACGCTGCGCGCGCCATTGATCAGTGCCACGTGCGAAAAAGCCTGCGGAAAGTTGCCGACCTGCCGTCGCGCTCGCGGGTCGTATTCCTCGGCCAGCAGGCCGACATCGTTGGCCAGCGCGAGAAGTCGCTCGAGTAGCGCACAGGCTTCGGCACGGCGGCCCTGCAAGGCGTAGTTGTCGAGCAGCCAGAACGAGCACGGCAGGAACACGCCTTCGCCGGGCGGCAGGCCGTCGAGGGCTTCAGCCGTGCGATAGCGCAGCACAAGTCCATCGTCGAGCAGTTCGCGCTCGATTGCCGCCACCGTGCCCTTCATTTTCGCGTCGGTGGCGGGCAGAAAACCGACCAGCGGAATCAGCAGCAAACTGGCGTCGAGCTCGCGCCCGCCATAGTACTGGGTGAAGGTGTTGCGCTCGGCGTCGAAGCCGCGTGCGATCACTTCCTCGAACACCTGCGTCCGCAGCGCCCGCCATTTTTCAACCGGCCCGTCGACACCGGAGCGTTCGACCGCGGTGATCGCACGGTCGAAGGCCACCCAGCACATGACCTTCGAATGGGTGAAGTGGCGTTGCGCGCCACGCACCTCCCAGATGCCGTTGTCCGCACGCGACCAGCCGGTCTCGAGGAAATCCATCAGCACCTGCTGCAGTTGCCAGGCCTCGCGCAGCACCGGCATGCCTTCGCGGCGCGCCACGTGCATCGCGTCCATCACCTCGCCGTACACGTCGAGCTGGAACTGTCGGCCGGCCCCGTTGCCAATGCGCACCGGTGCGGCACCTTCGTAGCCGGGCAACCAGGGCAGCTCGAACTCGGTGAGCCGCCGCTCGCCGCGCAGGCCGTACATGATGTGCAGGTCCTGCGGCCGACCGGCAGCGGCGCGCAGCAGCCATTCGCGCCATGCCTTCGCCTCCTCGACGTAGCCGCAGTTGAGCAGCGCATCGAGCGTGAAGGCCGCATCGCGCAGCCAGCAGAAGCGATAGTCCCAGTTACGCACGCCGCCAAGCTGCTCGGGCAGCGATGTCGTCGGCGCGGCGACGATGCCGCCGGTCGGCGCGTAGGTGAGCGCCTTCAGTGTCAGCAGCGAGCGGCGCACTGCACCAGCATAGTCGCCGCTGTAGGTGCAGCGCTGCATCCAATCGCGCCACGATGCAGCGGTCACCTCGCAGGCCGCGTGCGCATCGATCGGCAAGGGCAGCGGCTCGTGCGACGGGAAGTACGACAGCACGAACGGCAGCTCCTGCCCGGCGCTGACCTCGAAATCGGCCACCGTCGTGAAATTCTCGCCGTGAGTCGGCACGATCGAGCGCAGCACCACCGCGTCCGGCCCGCCAGTGGCAACGATGCCGCCGTCGAGCCGCCGCACCCACGGCACGATCGAACCGAAGTCGAAGCGCAGCACGAGCTCGCTGTGCATCGTCACCCGGCCCTTCAGGCCACGCACCAGTCGCACGACGTCGCTGCGCCCTTGCCACAGTGGCATGCAGTCGACCACCCGCACGGTGCCGTCGACGGTTTCGAAGTCTGTTTCCAGCACCAGCGTGTCGTCGCGGTAGGCGCGCCGCGTCTGCACGACCTTGCCTTTCGGTGCGATCTGCCAGCGGCCGTGGTCACGCTCGCCGAGCAGCGCGGCGAAGCAGGCGCACGAATCGAAGTTCGGCAGGCAGGCCCAGTCGATCGAGCCGTCGCGGCCGACCAGCGCCGCCGTGCGCGTATTGCCGATCAGCGCATAGTCTTCGAGCGGCAAAGGCATAGGGTTGATCTCCGTGTGAGCCGCGGTGTTGGCGAACAACAAATACGCCGGCCTCAGGCCGCGCCCGGGTTGTACCAACCGCCGTACGGCGCCACCATGCGCTCGGCTGCCTGCGGGCCCCATGAGCCGGGGGCATACGGTTCGACGCCGTCAGCGTCGCTGAGAATCTCGTCAACCAGCGCCCAGGCTGCATCGACACTGTCGGCTCGCGCGAACAGCGCCGGATCGCCGCGCAGCGCGTCGCCGAGCAGCCGTTCGTAGGCGGTCATCTCCTCGGTGCTCTCGTTGCAGACGAACAGTTCTTCTTCCCGGCCAACCATCGCTTCGCCGGCCTGTTTTACCCGAACGCCGAGGGCGATGGCCACCTTGTCCGGCCCGAGGCGGAAGCGCAGGTAGTTGCTGCGCGGCACCGGCTCGTCGAAAAGCTGCTTCGGCGGGCGGCGGAACGTCACCAGTACTTCGGTCGCCGTACTCGCCAGCTTCTTACCGGTGCGGACGAAGAAAGGCACGTCGGCCCAGCGCCACGAATCGATGTTCAGCTGCAACGCCGCGTAGGTCTCGACCGGCGATTGCGGATCGACGTCGTCTTCATCGCGATAGCCGACATACTGTCCGCGCACCAGCGACTTGCGCGAAAACGGCCGGATCGCGCGCAGCACCTTGACCTTCTCGTCGCGCTCGGCTTCGCAGCCGCTGCATGCCGGCGGCTCCATCGTCAGCATGGCGATCACCTCCAGCAGATGGTTCTGCACCACGTCGCGAATGGCACCGACCTCCTCGTACAGCCGCCCGCGGCCTTCGAGGCCGAAGCGCTCGGCCATCGTCAGTTGAACGGCTTCGATATTGTTGCGGTTCCAAACCGGTTCAAGAAAGGCGTTGGCGAAGCGGAAGTACTGCAGGTTCTGCACCGGCTCCTTGCCGAGGAAGTGATCGATGCGGAAGACATCGCTCTCGGCGAAGAACCGGTGCAGCGTGCGGTTCAGCGTTGCGGCCGAGGCCCGGTCGCGGCCGAACGGCTTTTCAACCACCACCCGCCCGCCATCGGTGCAACCCGCGGCATGCAGTCGCCGCACCACCTCGCCGAACAGGCTGGGTGGAATGGCCAGGTAATGCAGCGGCCGTTGCGCGTTGCCGAGCGCCTGCTTCAATCGATCGAAGGTGGCGGCGTCGCCGTAATCGCCGTCAACGTAACGCAACTGACGCGCCAGCTCTGCGAAGGCTTCGGCGTCGACGCCGTTGCCGTGCGCCTCGATGCTGGCGCGAGCGCGTTCGAGCAGCTGCTCGTGCTGCCAGCCAGCGCGTGCGATGCCGATGACCGGAACGCCCAGCCGACCGCGCCGCGCCAGGCTATGCAGCGCCGGAAACAGCTTCTTGAACGCGAGATCGCCGCTGACTCCGAACAGCACCAGCGCGTCGGCTTCCTGAATCTCCATCCGCAACCTCCTTGCTGCCGGCCGAGCCGACGTCGAACCACGTTCTGTGCCCATCGCGAGCACCTTGTTCATGCACACCTCATGCGGTGCCGTTTGCTCCGCCGCAGGTAGGCAACCTTACTGCGATCGTACTGTCGAGGCTCTGACAAAGACACACCACATGGTATTTCTGTCCGCGTCGATGGTCAGCCCATGACTGCCGGCGATGCTGCCCACGCCGCTCAAAACGTGTCGGGTGCGTGGCAGGCGCAACCCGCGAGTTAGAGACCGCGTATGGCAAAGCTGGACGGCACTGATCAATGTTCCCCTACAGGCAAACAACAAGGAAGCGTCTAGTGTGTGCGCATGCATCCGCGTTTTCGCTACCGACTGGACTGCTGTCCGCGTTCGCGGCCAGAGGCCGGCCGCGCGTCGCTGCGGACCAGCCGCACGAACCGATGAGAAAGCAGGACTACGCGCCGCCCGCCGCCAAGCCGGGCGACATCGACGCATCCGGCGTCGAGAAGGCCGTCGTCCTGGCCAACAGCGAACAGTTGATCGTCGGCGTCAGCAGCCCGGCCAGCCGCGTGTGCGGCTATCTGTCATCGGAACTGATCGGTCGGCCAACGACGGTGCTGCTGTCGACGACGCTCGCGGCGCCGCGCCCGACCAGCACCGATGCGCCGGTGCCGGGCGGCAGCAGCCACGAACGTTCCATCCAGGTGCGTCATCGGGACGGCAGCCTGCGCGAAGCGCGGCTGCGCGTGCAGGCGCTGGCCACCGGCGGCAAGCCTTTCTATCTCGGGCTCCTGACCATTGCCGGGCAAGGCGCTCAGTTGCCGGCCGACATCGCCAACGGCCAGGCGCTCGCCCTGGCAACGTCACCGACCCAGCTGCCGCGTGTGCTGTCGGCGGTCAGCCACGAACTGCGCAATCTCATGAATGCCGTGCTCGGCATGTCGCGCCTCGGCGCGCGGCTCGTCGGCAGTGCCGAGCCCGAGGCATTGCGCTCGTACTTCAAGGTCATCGAACGCGCCGGCGTGCGGATGATGGACGTGCTGAACGAACTGCTCGACGCCAGCCAACTCGACGCTGGCGCCATTCGGCCGCAACTGCGCGAGCAGGACATCAACGTATTGATTCGCAGTGTCTGCGCCGAGCATCTCGGCCTGTGCGAGGAAAAATCTGTGCAGCTGCGCCTGCCGCCCGAGAATGCGCCGCTTTACGCGCGTATCGACGAGGCGCTGATCGGACGCGTGATTGGCAACCTGCTGTCCAATGCGCTGAAAGGCGTGCCGGCGCAGGGCTGGATCGAGATCGACGCCCGGCGCGTCGATCGTTTCGTCGAAGTCAGCGTCGAGGACAACGGCTGCGGGATTCCTGATGCCGAGCGGCATCGGTTGTTCGTGCGTTTCGCGCAGCTGCCCGGTACCGAACGCAACGGTGGCGCCGGCCTCGGCCTGGCGATCAGCAGCGAACTGCTGGCCGCGCACGACGGTCAGATCTGGATCGAAACCGGCCGCGCCGGTGGTGCGCGTTTTGTCTTCCGCGTGCCGGCCGGCAATGGCACGGTCGCCCAGCGTCGCGCCGGCGAAGCGCCGTCAGTCGCGCAGAAGAAGCAATAGCGGCGCGCACCGAAAAAGCCTTCGACCGCACAAAGGCGTTGCACAGGCGCCGGACGACGCTGTT
>JBFINI010000015.1:0-18063 GCA_041611275.1 Burkholderiaceae bacterium | reverse complement strand
TGTCAGAACGGAATGTCGTCGTCCATATCGGCGATGTTCGCCGCCGGCTTTGAAGCAGGACGGCTGCCCGAATCGCGGCTGCCCGACGCGCGCGGCGGCGCGCCGGCGTCATCGAAATCGCCACCGCCGCCAGCGCCCGAACGCGAACCGAGCATCTGCATGCGTTCAGCGCGGATTTCGGTCGTGTAGCGCTCGTTGCCGTCCTTGTCGGTCCACTTGCGGGTCTGCAGGCGGCCTTCGACATAGACCTGCGAGCCTTTCTTCAGATACTCGCCGGCTATTTCGGCCAGGCGGTCGAAGAACACGACGCGGTGCCATTCGGTCTTTTCCTGCTTTTCGCCCGAGTTCTTGTCCTTCCAGGTATCGGTCGTCGCAATCGAAACATTGGTGATCGCCGCACCGTCCGGGCTGTAGCGCGTCTCGGGATCACGGCCGAGGTTGCCGACCAGGATTACCTTGTTCACCGACGCCATCGCTTTTCTCCCTAAAACGGGCCGGGCGCCTGCCCCGCCGTTGTCTTGTCGCCCGATGATACCGACGGCGTCGACCGCTTCAGTGCAACGCCGAATCGGCCACGGCGACGACACGGCGCCCGCGCAACGGCAGTTCGCGCAGTTGCAGGGCCAGAGCGAACCACAGCGCCATCGTCAACGCGGCGAACACGAACACACTGCTGCCACCGACATGCTGCGCCAGCCAGCCGCCGATCATGGCGCCGAATGCCAAACCGACCGCCTGCGTGGTGTTGTAGATGCCGAGAGCCATACCGCGCGCCGACACCGGAGCCAACCGCGACGTCAGCGACGGGAAGCTGGCCTCCAGAATGTTGAACGCGACGAAGAACAGCAGCATCCATAGGCCCAGCGCGAGCACGGACGGAACCAGCCAGTACATGCCGAGCTGCACCACGACCATCAGCGCACTGGCCGCCAGCAGCAACGAGCGCATGCGCCCTCGCCGCTCGGCGAACATGATTGGCGGCAGCATCAACGCGAAGGACAGCAGTACCGCCGGCAGATAGATCTGCCAGTGTTGCGGCAACGGCAGCCCGAGATCGACCAACAGCGCCGGCACCACGACGAACATCGCCATCTGCACCGCATGCAGGGAAAAAATGCCGAGGTTGAGCCGCAACAGTTGCGGATCAAACGCCACCTGACGCCAGTGTGCCGCTTGCTCGTGCTCGATCTTCGGCGGTGCCTGCGGCACCATCCACAGCACAACCGCGATGCCGGCGAGCGCGAGTGTGCCGGTCAACGCAAAAAGCCCATCGAGACCGATCGCCGCGTAAAGCACCGGCGCTGAGACCAGCGAAATGGCGAAGGTCAGGCCGATCGAAGCGCCGACCATGGCCATCGCCTTGGTGCGGTGCTGGTCACGCGTGGTGTCGGCGATGAATGCGGTCACGGCTGCCGAAATTGCCCCTGCACCCTGCAGTGCGCGGCCGATGATGACGCCAAGGATGTCGCCGGCAGCGGCGGCGATGAAGCTGCCGCCGGCAAACAGCACTAGACCGGTGACGATCACCTGCTTGCGTCCGTAGCGGTCGCTTGCTGCGCCCATCGGGATCTGCAGCAGCGCCTGCGTCAATCCGTAGATTCCCAGCGCGACGCCGATCAGGACCGCGTTATCGCCACCCGGCATGCCGCGCGCATGCACGGCAAACACCGGAAGAATCAGGAACAGGCCAAGCATGCGCAAAGCAAAGATCGACGCCAGCGAAATGCTGGCGCGGATTTCGCGCGCGGACATGCGATCGGGATCACTCATCGGCAGGCTGCCGCAACGGCAGGCGCCGCCGGGGAGTTGCGCAGATTCGCATTGGCGTGCACCGAGCGGGCGTCGCTATAGTAGCAAGTTGACCTTTGCGCCCCGCGCGGGGCTAGGGCCGCGCGGGACGATCGACCGGGACGCAAGATGGACTGCCTGCGCATTCGCGGTGCGCGCACGCACAACCTGAAGAACATCGACCTCGACCTGCCACGCGGCAAGCTGGTCGTCATCACCGGGCTTTCCGGCTCGGGCAAGAGCTCGCTGGCCTTCGACACGTTGTACGCGGAAGGACAGCGGCGCTACGTCGAATCATTGTCGACTTACGCGCGCCAGTTCCTGCAGCTCATGGAAAAACCCGACGTCGACCTGATCGAGGGCCTGTCACCGGCGATCGCCATCGAGCAGAAGGCCAGCTCGCATAATCCGCGCTCAACGGTCGGTACGGTCACGGAAATCCATGACTATCTGCGGCTGCTGTTTGCGCGCGTTGGCCAACCGCACTGCCCGGACCACCCGGAGCAGTCGCTGGCCGCGCAAAGTGTGGCGCAGATGGTCGATGCGGCGCTGGCGCTGCCGGCCGATTCACGCGTCATCGTGCTGGCACCGGTCGTGCGCGAGCGCAAAGGCGAGTTCGCCGAACTGTTTGCGGACCTGCAGGCCCAGGGATTCGTCCGCCTGCGCGTCGACGGAGCGATCGTCGAGGCACAGGACCTGTCGGCGCTGGCGCGCGCGGAAAAACACTCGATCGACGTGGTCGTCGATCGCCTGAAGGTGCGGCGGGAAGCCCGGCAGCGCTTGGCCGAGACGTTCGAAACTGCGCTGCGCGTTGGCCAAGGCCGCGCGCTCTTGCTCGATACCGACAACGGCATCGAGCATCTGTTTTCGAATCGCTATGCCTGTCCGGTATGCGCCTATTCGGCGCCCGATCTCGAACCGCGGCTGTTTTCGTTCAACAGTCCCAGCGGCGCCTGCCCGAGCTGCGACGGCCTGGGCCGGGTCGATTTCTTCGACGAGATGCGCGTGGTCGAGCACCCGGAACTGTCGCTTGCGGCCGGCGCGATCCCAGGCTGGGACCGCCGCAATACGCACTATTTCCAGTTGCTGACCGGACTCGGCGGGCATGCGGGCGTGGACATCGAGCTGCCGTTCAACAAACTGCCCGTGTCGTTTCGGCAGCAGGTGCTGCACGGCACCGGCGACGAGGCCATCGCCTTTACTTACATGAGCGAACGCGGACGCAAGGTCACGCGCCGCCACCCGTTCGAAGGCGTGCTGCCGAATTTGGAGCGGCGCTGGCGCGAAACCGATTCGCCGGCGGTTCGCGAAGCGCTCGGCCGGCTGCGCAGCGCACATCCTTGCCCGGCCTGCGGCGGCACCCGGTTGCGTCGCGAGGCCCGCTTCGTCTTCATCGGCAGCGGCGCCAAGCGGCGCGCGATCTTCGAAATCGAGCGCGCGCCGCTGATCGACGCGCTGGCTTATTTCGATACGTTGCCGCTGGCCGGCGCCAAGGCCGAAGTCGGCGCCCGCATCATGCGCGAGATCGCCACCCGGCTGCATTTCCTCAACGATGTCGGCCTGACCTACCTGACGCTCGATCGCGCCGCTGACACGCTGTCGGGCGGCGAGGCGCAGCGTATCCGGCTGGCCTCGCAGATCGGCTCGGGACTGACTGGCGTGCTCTATGTCCTTGACGAACCGTCGATCGGTCTGCACCAGCGCGACAACGCTCGGTTGATCGCCACGCTGCAACGGCTGCGTGATCTCGGCAACACGGTACTGGTGGTCGAGCACGACGAGGACGCGATCCGCGCCGCCGACCATGTGGTCGACATGGGGCCGGGCGCCGGTGTCCATGGTGGCGAAGTCATCGCCCAGGGACTGCCGCCGGACATCGAGCGCACACCCGTATCGTTGACCGGCGCTTATCTGTCCGGCCGCCGGTGCATTGAGGTGCCCCCTTCGCGGGTACCGCCCGGCCTTGAGTGGTTGCGTCTGAGCGGCGCGCGGGGCAACAACCTGAAACGCATCGATCTCGAGCTGCCGGTGGGACTGCTCGTGTGCGTGACGGGCGTGTCGGGATCCGGCAAGTCGACGCTGATCAATGACACGTTGGCGGTCGCGGTGGCACGCCATGTTTACGGGGCGAACGCGGAGCCGGCGCCTTATGTATCGGTCGAGGGCCTCGACTTGTTCGACAAGGTGATTCTCGTCGACCAGAGCCCGATCGGCCGCACGCCGCGCAGCAATCCGGCCACCTACACGGGGCTGTTCACGCCGATCCGTGAACTGTTCGCCGAAACGCCGATCGCCCGCGAACGCGGCTACGGCGCCGGCCGCTTCTCGTTCAATGTCAAGGGAGGCCGCTGCGAGGCCTGCCAGGGCGATGGCCTGATCAAGGTCGAGATGCATTTCCTGCCCGACATCTACGTGCCCTGCGATGCCTGCCACGGCCGACGCTACAACCGCGAGACGCTCGAGGTGCTGTACAAGGGCCGCAACATTGCCGAAGTGCTCGACCTCACTGTCGAGGATGCGGCCGGATTCTTCGGCGCGGTACCTGTTCTGGCGCGCAAGCTGGCGCTGCTGTCGGATGTCGGGCTCGGTTATCTGCGCCTCGGCCAGAGTGCCGTCACTTTGTCCGGCGGCGAGGCACAGCGCGTCAAGCTGTCGCTGGAGCTATCGAAGCGCGACACCGGGCGGACGCTCTACGTGCTGGACGAACCGACCACCGGGCTGCACTTCCACGACATTGCGCTGCTGCTGCGCGTGCTCCACCAGTTACGCAATGCCGGTAACACGGTGGTGGTGATCGAGCACAACCTCGATGTGATCAAGACCGCTGACTGGGTGATCGACCTTGGCCCAGAAGGTGGCGACGGCGGCGGGCGCATTGTCGCCGCTGGAACACCCGAGCAGATCGCCAGCCACCCGGGCAGCCACACCGGCCGTTATCTGCAAGCGGCGCTCGCCCGCTTCAGGGAACGTCGTGCGGCGTAAAGGTACGGTGGCGCCGGTTCAAGCGAACTGAACATGGCCGAGCAAATCAGCGGCACTCGTTGTGCCCACAACCGGCTCTTGGTTCATCGCCACTGATTACGTCCTCAACGCGACGAGATCGACTGTGGGGGTGACCGGCGCCGGCAGCGGCACGCTGCGCCACCACTTATGCCGGATGCAGCTCATTTCTCGCTCAGTTTCAGCTCAGCGACGTCGAGCGCCTCCTGCGGCCCGCGCAATACGAAAACGTCGCCGGACTGGACGATCAGATCAGGTGCCGGATCATCGCCGCGGATGCCACGTCGCCGCACCGCGGTGACTTCAACGCCGAGCCGGTCCAGTGCCAGATCACCGAGCGAACGGCCCACTGCTTCAGCACCCTGCTCGATGGCCACCGAATGCAGCCGCGCGTGCGATTCATCGTCGAACTCGACGTTGTCATCCGCGCCGTGAAAGTAGCCGCGCAGGTAGCGATAGCGGGAATCACGCGCCTGCTGTACCTGCCGCACCACGTGCGATAACGGCACGCCCAGCATGATCAGTGCGTGCGAACCGAGCATTAGGCTGCCCTCGAAGACCTCAGGCACCACTTCGGTGGCGCCGGCCTTCAGCAGCCGGTCGAGATCGGCATCGTCCTGGGTGCGAACGATGATCGGCAGCCTGGAATTCAGTTCATGCGCGAAATGGATGACTTTCAGCGCTGACTGCGCGTCGTTGTAGCTGATCACCAGGGCTGACGCACGCGCCACGCCGGCGGCGACCAGCGTTTCGCGCCGGGCCGCGTCGCCGTAGACGACCGAGTCCCCGGCCGCGGCCGCCTCGCGGACACGGTCGGGATCCAGGTCGAGGGCGACGTACTGGATGTTCTCTTCGGCGAGCATGCGCGCAAGGTGCTGTCCGCTGCGGCCATAGCCGGCGATGATCACATGTTGTTCGACCGCCATCGAACGGGCGGCGATCTTGTGCAGATCGAGCGCCCGCTGCATCCACTCGGAGGCGACGAAGCGCATTGCGATCCGGTCGCTGTACTGCACGAGAAACGGCGCCGCCAGCATCGACAGCAGCATCGCCGCCAGCACGATCTGGCGCAGCGTCGGATCGAGAAGATTGGAACCCTGCGCCAGCAGCACGAAGCCGAACTCGCCGGCCGATGCCAGGCCGAGACCGGTGCGGATGGCCGTGCCCGCCGGCGCACCGAGCCACCGCGCCAGACCAACGATCATCACCGCCTTGAAGGCCGTCGGCGCGAGCAGGGCCAGCAGCACCCAGCCGAACTGCTGGATGACCACGCTCAGGTCGAGCAGCATGCCGATGGTGATGAAGAACAGCCCGAGCAGTACGTCGCGAAACGGCTTGATGTCCTCCTCGACCTGGTGCCGATACTCGGTCTCGGCGATCAGCATGCCGGCGACGAAGCTGCCGAGCGCCAGCGACAGTCCGGCATGTTCGGTCAGCCAGGCAAGCCCAAGCGCAATCAGCAGCACATTCAGCACGAACAGCTCGTGCGCACGCCGCCGGGCCACCAGGTAAAGCCAGCGGCTAACCACCCAGCGCCCGCCGGCCAGCAGAATCGTCAGCAGGACTGCCGCCTTGACCATTGCCCAGCCGAGCGATTCGACGAGATCCTCGGCATGTGCAGCCAGCGCCGGAATCACGACCAGCAGCGGCACCACCGCGAGATCCTGGAACAGCAGCACGCCAACCATGCGTCGGCCATGCTCGGTTTCCAGCTCGAGCCGGTCAGCAAGCAGCTTCAGCAGGATCGCCGTCGATGACATCGCCAGCGTCGCGCCAAGCACGAAGGCCGCAGACAGCGGCAGTTGCCAGAGCTGTGCAGCAACCCAGCCGCCCGCCATGACCAGCACAATAGTCAGCACGACCTGCGCCATACCGAGACCGAAGACCAGGTTGCGCATGCTCTTCAGCTTGGGCAGCGAGAATTCGAGCCCGATCGAAAACATCAGGAACACGACGCCGAACTCCGCCAGGTATCGCGTTTCTTGGCTGTCGGGCACCAGACCGAGGGCGTGCGGGCCAATCAGGATGCCGACGGCCAGATAGCCGAGCATCGGCGGCAGGTTCAACAGCCGAAACACGACCACGCCGATCACGGCAGCGGCGAGCAACAGCAGGGTCAGTTCAAGGGCGGTCGGCATTGCAGGTCGAGTCTGGCGGCGACACGCAAGAGCCGTGCCAGCCATGGGTGCCCAGAGTATCATCGACCGCGTTTGCCGCCGCTCTGCGGCGGCCCGACTGAAGATGAGAAACAGCGCCCTCGCTACCCTTGCCTTGCGCCTCCACGCGGAGCGCGTCGCCCTCGTGCGGCGGCCCGGCCAGCACTGAGATGCCCTCCCCGCCGCTTGCCGGCCCGCCGCAGGCCAATGCGCTCGAACTCGCGCGCACGGTACTGACCATCGAGGCGCAGGCGATCGCCGACCTGGCCGCGCGAATCGATGAGGCGTTCCTGCGCGCCGTCGAGCTGTTGCTTAAGTGCCGTGGCCGCGTCGTCGTCAGTGGCGTCGGCAAGAGCGGACATGTCGGGCGGAAGATCGCGGCGACCCTGGCCTCCACCGGCACGCCAGCCATGTTCGTGCACGCGGCTGAGGCGGCGCACGGCGACCTCGGCATGATCACCCGTGCGGACGTGCTGATCGGGTTGTCGTATTCCGGCGAGACGGCCGAGTTGCTGACCATCGTGCCAACGCTGAAGCGCGAAGGCACGCCGCTGCTGGCCTTCACCGGGCAGGCCAGGTCGTCGCTGGCGCGGCATGCCGATGTGCATCTCGATGTCCGCGTCGACAAGGAAGCCTGTCCGCTGAACCTGGCGCCGACCTCGTCGACCACGGCCATGCTGGCCATGGGCGACGCGCTGGCAGTGGCCTGCCTCGATGCCCGCGGTTTCGGGCCGGCCGATTTCGCCCGCTCCCATCCGGGCGGTGCGCTCGGCCGTCGCCTGTTGACCAAGGTCGAGGACGTGATGGCAACGGGCGATGACATTCCATCAGTGCCCATCACCGCCACGGTGATGGAGGCGATCCGCGAGATTTCGCGCAAGCGGCTTGGAATGACTGCGGTGCTCGAGGATGATGGGCGAGTGGCCGGAATCTTCACCGACGGCGATCTGCGCCGGTTGCTCGAGCGCGACGTGAGCGTGCGCGAACTGCCGGTTGCTCAAGTCATGATCCGCAACCCGTTGACCGTCGGTCCCGACGCACTGGCTGCCGAAGCGGCGCAGATGGTCGAATCGACGCTCAAGAATCAGTTGCTGGTTGTCAAGGACGGCCGGCTGGTCGGTGCGCTGCATGCGCACGACCTGACGGCTGCGCGGGTGCTGTGATGACGCCTGAGCAGCGCGCCAGCCAAGTCCGACTGATGGTATTGGATGTCGATGGCGTGCTGACCGACGGGCGTCTGCACTTTGGTGCGGACGGCGAGGCGCTTAAGGTCTTTCATGTGCGTGACGGCCACGGCATCAAGTTGCTGCGCGAAGCGGGGATCGAAGTGACAATATTGTCGGCGCGAGCATCGAAGATCGTCGAGACGCGAGCACGCGAACTCGGCATCAATCACGTGATCCAGGGCGCAGCGGACAAGTTGCAGCGCTTCCGCGCGCTGGCGCAATCGCTGCAGACCGCGCCGGCACATTGCGGATTCATCGGTGACGACTGGCCGGACCTGACCGTGCTCGCCGAAGTCGGCTTCGCGGCGACCGTGGCCGATGCCACGCCGGAGGTGCGCAAGCGAGCCCACTGGATCACGACAGCAACCGGCGGTCGCGGCGCAGTGCGCGAACTCGCCGAATTCGTCCTGCGCGCGCAGGGGCGCTTCGATCGCCTGCTGCGACGCTACGCCGGAGAGGCCGCTGATGCGTGACCGGATATCGATGCTGGTGGCCGCCGTGCTGCTGGCGATTGTCACGGCGACCAGCTACTGGTACGCGCGCGACATGCGGCGGCCGGTGCAGCGAACGCAACCGTCGCCAGGCGCGCCGGATTTCGTCGTTGATCACGTCGTGCTGACGCAATTCGACGACAGCGGCCAGGCGCGCTACAAGCTCTTTGCCAAACAGCTGACGCACTTCAGCGAGAACGACGACATCGAGCTCGGCGAGCCGCGGCTGGTCGGGCTGCAACCGAACCAGCCGCAGATGCAGGCGGCCTCGCGCACGGCGCGAGTGACCAGTGGCGGCGAAAAGGTACTGATGCGGGGTGATGTGCTGATTCAGCGGGCTGCAGCCGGTGACGAGCCGCCGCTGACGATCCGTTCGCAGATGGTCACCGCCATCCCCGACGAGGAGCGCTTCGTGTCTGACGTGCCGGCGCTGATCGAGCGTGGCGGCTCACGGCTCGAGGGCGCGGCGATGGTCTACGAGAACCTTCGGCGTGTCTTGACCGTGACCGGCGGGCTGCGCGGCGAGTTGGCGCCCGCCGAGCGATGACGGAGACGTCGATGCGCTTGCTGCTGCTTTTCGCTCTGGCCGCCTGCTCGCTGCCCGTGGCCGCCGAGCGCGCCGATCGCGATCAGCCGACAATCATCGAGGCCGACCGTGGCGTTTTCGACGAGCTGAAACAGGTCAATGTCGTCAGCGGCCGCGTGACATTGACCAAAGGTACGCTGCGCATCACCGGCGAGCGCATGGAGCTGCGTACCCGGCCTGACGGATTTCGCAGCGCGGTCGTCACGGCTGGCCCGGATTCCCTCGCCACCTTCCGCCAGCGCCGCGACGGCGCACGTCCCGGCATCGAGGAATATGTTGAGGGGTTAGCCGAGCGCATCGAGTGGGACGAACGAACCGAGTCCGTTCGCTTCGTCAACCGTGCCCTGTGGCGACGTCTCGAAAACGGGGAGGTTCGCGACGAGATCAATGGCCAGGTAATCTCGTATGACGCAACAACGTCGACCTATCGCGTCGATGGTGGCGATCGCGGCGACGGTCGGGTGCGGGCGGTGATCGCACCGCGGCGCAATGGTGAAGCGCCCAAAGCCGAGCCCGCGCCGCTGCGTCCGGCCACCGAGCTTCCGGCTCGCCGCTGAACATGGAGCCAGGCCTACAGCGGCAGGCAAAGGCTTTGCCGCCGGTCCGCCTTGAATTCGAGATCTGCCGCGATGAACGCGCCTGAAACCGCGAAAGTGGCAAGCGCCGAAGGCCGGGAAGAGGTCCGCGCCGGCAGCCGGCTGCTCATCGAGCGCCTGCACAAGCGCTACGGCACACGCGTGGTAGTCAAAGATGTTTCGCTGTCGGTCGAGGCCGGCGCCGTGGTGGGTCTGCTCGGACCAAACGGCGCTGGCAAGACGACCTGCTTTTACATGGTCGTCGGCCTGGTGCCGATGGACGGCGGCACGATCGTCCTGGATGGCGTTTCGATCGCCCACTTGCCGATTCATCGCCGCGCTCGCATGGGTCTTTCGTATCTACCTCAGGAGGCTTCGGTGTTCCGCCGCCTGACGGTCGAGGAAAATATCCGTGCCGTGCTTGAGCTTCAGCACGGCGCCGACGGTAGGTCTTTGCAGCCCGCTGCCACTGACAAGCGTCTCGACTCACTCCTCGACGATTTGCAGATCAGCCACCTGCGCACTCACGGCGCGCTCAGCCTGTCGGGCGGAGAGCGTCGTCGGGTCGAGATTGCGCGTGCCCTGGCTGCGGCGCCGCGCTTCATCCTGCTCGACGAGCCGTTTGCCGGGGTCGACCCGATCGCGGTTATCGAGATCCAGCGCATCGTGCGTTTCCTGAAGGAACGCGGCATCGGCGTGCTGATCACCGACCACAACGTACGCGAGACGCTCGGCATCTGCGACCACGCCTACATCATCAATGAAGGCCAGGTGCTCGCCGCCGGCAGCCCGCACGAGATCGTCGAGAACGAATCCGTGCGCCGCGTCTACCTCGGCGAACACTTCCGCATGTAGCCGGGATGGCGATCAAGCCCAGCCTTCAGCTGAAGCTCGGTCAGCACCTGGCGCTGACGCCGCAGCTGCAGCAATCGATCCGCCTGCTGCAATTGTCGTCGCTCGAACTCGCGCAGGAGATCGATCAGGCCCTCAACGACAACCCGCTCCTTGAATTCGAGGATCCGCCAGCCGGTGCGTCGATGCGCATCGCCTCCGACGGCGCGATTCTGAACGGTTCTGCTGGGACACCGACTCCGAGCGACGGCAATTCGGAAGCGGGATCGGCGCAGGCGGGCGAGACCGAGGCTACGATCGACGCAAGCGGTCTGGATTGGCGCGGGGCGCGATCCGAACGCGACGATGACGAGGACGCGCCCGGCGCCTGGGCCGCGACACCGGTTTCCCTTTGCGAACACCTGAAATCTCAGCTTGCGGCCACTCAGGCGACCGCGCGCGACCGCGTGTTGGTGGAGATGCTGATCGAATCGCTGGACGATCATGGCTACCTGACGGCAACGCTCGACGAGTTGCTGGCCATTTGTCCCAGCGACGCAGACGTGGCACTCGATGATCTGACCACGGCCCTAAAGCTGCTGCAAAGCTTTGATCCGCCTGGGGTTGGGGCTCGGTCCGTGGCTGAGAGCTTGGCGATCCAGCTCGACGCGCTGCCATCGTCGGCGGCGGAATCGAGCCCGGCTGGCGCTCTGGAACATGCCAAGCGAATTGTCAGTGAACACTTGCACCTGCTGGCAGCCAGGGATTTCAACAAAATCGCACGGGCGCTTGAGATCACTGAACAAGAGGTGCAGCAGGCTCACGCCCTGATTCGTAGACTCAATCCGCATCCGGGCGTAGGCTTTAATTTAGCGGTCGTCGATTACGTTGTGCCGGACATCTTGGTGCATAAAATCGGCAACCGCTGGGTTGCGCAGATCAATCCTGACGTGATGCCGCGCCTTCGCTTGAACCAGATCTATGCGGCCGCCGTCAAAGAGGAAAGAAGCAAGGAAGGCTTTTCTCAGTGGACCTCAAGGCTGCAGGAAGCGCGCTGGCTGATCCGCAACATCCAGCAGCGATTCGAGACGATCCAGCGGGTAGCGCAGGCCGTTGTCGATCGGCAGCACAATTTCTTCTCGCACGGCGCGATCGCGATGCGACCGCTTGTGCTGCGCGAAATCGCCGACACGCTGGAATTGCACGAGTCGACGATCTCGCGCGTGACTACGAACAAATACATGGCGACGCCGTTCGGCGTGTTCGAGTTGAAATATTTCTTCGGCAGCCACGTGGCGACCGATTCCGGTGGCGCGGCATCGAGCACGGCAATCCGCGCTCTGATCAAACAACTGATAGGAGATGAAAACCCGAAAGAACCGCTGTCCGACAGTCGCATCGCGGATCTTCTTGCCAGCCAGGGCATCATGGTTGCGCGAAGAACGGTCGCGAAATACCGCGAAGCGCTGAAGATTCCCGCGGTGGCGTTGCGCAAGATCCCCTGAAACCTGCTGATTAGTTCGGCTTCAACGACAGGAGTGCAGCATGAACCTCATCATCCACGGTCATCACGTCGAAGTGACCCCTGCCATGCGCGAATACGTGCAGGGCAAGCTGGAGCGGATCCGCCGTCATTTCGACCATGTGATCGACGCCGACGTGGTGCTGGCGGTCGAAGACAAGCTCAGGCAGAGGGCGGAAATCACCCTGCGCGTGCGCGGCAGCAGCCTGCACGCCGAATCGACAGATGGCGACATGTACGCCGCGATTGACCTGCTGATGGACAAACTCGACCGCCAGGTGCTGCGCCATAAAGACCGGGTGAAGACGCACACGCGTGACCCGCTGAAGCACCAGCCCATTCAATAGCCGTAGTTTCCACAGCATTTGAACCGCCGGACCCGCCCGCGCCTGCGGGCGGTCGCGCTTCTTGCTGCTCGCCTCGGCTGACGGCGCGCGGTCATCGCGGGCGGCCCCTCATCCGTTGAAGCGAGTCCCGACTCGATGAAAATCCGTTGCCGCGGGACAACATCGGCCCTGTAATTCGAGTTCTGAGGCGATACGATTCTTTTGCTGCTACTCCATCTACCTATACTGCGCCCCGTCGCTCAAGGACTCGCCCACGGATTCCCCGTTCCAAGGCACTGAATTGCCTGCCGCTTTCCGTGTTTGGTCGCGCATTGCCTGCGGGCATAGCGCGCTAGCGTGTCGAATACCTATCGCGTGGCAAGCGCATCTGCTTGATTGGCCATGAACCTGATTTCACGTCTCCTGCCCACCTCGAACGTCGTGCTTGACATGCAGGCCTCAAGCAAGAAACGGGTATTCGAGCAAGTCGGGCTCCTTTTCGAGAACAACTCGGGTATCGCCCGCTCGACCGTGTTTGATAGCCTGTTCGCCCGCGAACGCTTGGGGTCGACCGGGCTTGGCCAGGGCGTGGCGATTCCGCACGGCCGAATCAAGGGCCTGAAGGACGCGGCCGCGGCGTTTGTCCGCCTGGCCGAACCGATCGCCTTCGATGCCCCGGACGGCCGTCCGGTCCGTATTCTGGTTGTGCTGCTGGTTCCGGAGCAGGCCACGCAGCAACACCTGGACATCCTGTCCGAACTGGCCCAGATGCTTTCAGACAAGGCGTTCCGGGAAAATCTTCTCAACGCCACCGATCCCAGCGTCACCCACACTCTGCTGGCGCAATGGGAGCCGATGCGCCCCGCCGCCTGACCGAGTCCGGCATCGCGCCGGCCGTCCAATGCTGACCCTGCAGACGCTGTTCGAAGAGAACGAGCAGTCGCTGAAGCTCGTTTGGATCGCTGGCCGCAGCGGCGGCGAAAGATCACTGCGCGAAGCGACCAGCGCCGAAGTCCAGGCAGCCGACATCGTCGGACACCTGAATCTGATTCACGCCGACCGGCTGCACGTCCTCGGCGCCCCCGAGGTGCGCTACATGATCCGCATGGACAGTGCACGGCGGGCGCACTACGCGCACGACCTGATCGCTGGCGGCGCGCTGGGTCTGATCGTTGCCGAGGGGCTGCAGTTGCCGGAAGACATGGTCACCGTTTCCGAACGGGTCGGCCTGGCGATGTTTGCCACCCCGCTGGCGGCTGGACAGATCATCGACCGGCTGCGTGTGTATCTGAACAAGAAACTTGCCGCGCACTGCACCCTGCACGGCGTCTTCATGGACGTGCTCGGTATGGGCGTGCTGATATCCGGCGAATCCGGCGTCGGCAAGAGCGAGCTCGGCCTGGAACTGATCAGCCGGGGCCATGGGCTGGTCGCCGACGATGTGGTCGATTTCGCGCGCACTGAACCCGACGTGATCGAGGGCCAATGCCCGCCGCTGCTGGCCAATCTTCTGGAGGTTCGCGGCCTCGGCCTACTGGACATCAAGTCGATCTTTGGCGAAACCGCGGTGCGGCGAAAGATGAAGCTGCGCCTGATCGTCGAGTTGCGGCGCCAGGCGGCCGCAGCGCTGATGGAACGCCTGCCGCTGGCCGGGACGAGCGAAGAAGTGCTTGGGCTGCCGATTCACAAGGTTGTGATACCGGTCGCCGCTGGCCGCAACTTGGCGGTGCTGCTGGAGGCCGCGGTGCGCAACACCATCCTGAAACTCCGCGGCATCGATACGATGTCTGAATTCATGCAGCGGCAACGTCAGGCCATCGACCACGGCTAGGCAGGAGCCGGCAGTCAACCGCAATGACCCGGACGTCGTTGAGACTGCGCCGGGTTAGCCGAGCGGCCAGCCGGCGCACCCGCAACCAACCGAGGGGAGTTCACCGATGTACAAGAAGATGCTGCTCGTCGCCTGTCTGACGCTGCCATTGGCGGCGTTTGCTGCTGAAGAGAAGAAGGCCACAACGCAGCAGGCCAAGATGGCCTCTTGCAACAAGGACGCGACGGCCAAGAAGCTGGCCGGCGACGAACGGAAGAAGTTCATGGCCGAATGCCTGTCGGCCAAGTCGACGGCTGCGACGCAGCAAGACAGAATGAAGAACTGCAACAAGGACGCGTCGACCAAGAATTTGAAGGGCGACGAGCGCAAGAAATTCATGGCAGAGTGTCTGCGCGGCTGAAGCCGGCAATCGTCGGAGCGCCACAGCTCCCGAGGCAAAGGGCACGGCAAGACCGTGCCCTTTTTGTTTGACTGCCGCGCATGCCAGAATGAAGCGCGTCTGGCCAAGTCACGCAGGAAACCATCGTACTGATGCGGTTGGTGCTGATCACGGGGATGTCCGGTTCCGGCAAGTCGGTTGCGCTCCGATTGCTGGAAGACGTCGGCTACTACTGTGTCGACAATCTGCCGCCTCGTTTTCTTGCCCAGCTGGCGACCTATCTCGCCGAAGTGGGGTACGAAGAGGTCGCTGTTTCGGTGGACGCGCGTTCTGAGCTTTCGCTCACCGAATTGCCGCTGATCGTCGAGCAGTTGCGCAGCGCCGGCCACGATCTGCGGCTGCTGTTCCTGACGGCCTCGACCGAGGCACTCGTGCATCGCTACTCGGAGTCACGTCGGCGACACCCGCTGTCCAACCGGCTGTCCGTTGGCGAAGGTACGCTCGAGCCGACACTGATCGAATCGATCGCTGCCGAACGCGAACTGCTGGCTCCGCTCGACAAACTGGGTTATCTGATCGACACCAGCCGAATCGCGCCCGGCACGTTGCGCGAATGGGTGCGTCAGTTCGCTGACAGCGCGCCGGCAACACTGACGTTGGCGTTCGAATCGTTTGCATTCAAGAACGGCGTGCCGGTGGCTGCCGATCTGCTGTTCGACGTGCGCAACCTGCCGAATCCGTTCTACGAACTGGCGCTGCGACCGCTGACCGGACTGGACAGGCCGGTGATTGACTACCTGGCCGCCGCACCGATCGTCGGCCAGATGATCGACGATGTCGAGCGCTTCATCGACAGATGGCTGCCGAGTTATCGCGCTGACAATCGCTACTACCTGACTGTGGCGATCGGCTGCACCGGCGGTCAGCACCGATCTCCCTACGTAGTCGAGCAGCTCGCCGCGCGCTTTGGCGCCCGCCGGCAGCAGCGGGTGCTGGCGCGGCACCGGGCTCTTAGCCGCTGATGCAGCTGCCGCTGTTCCCGCTGAATACGGTGCTCTTCCCCGATGGTGTGCTGCCGCTGCGCGTCTTCGAAGCACGCTACATGGACATGGTGCGAGAGTGCATGAAGCATTCGACCCCGTTCGGTGTCGTGCTGATCGCTCGTGGCTCCGAAGTCGGCTCGCCGGCTAAGACTGAAACCATTGGCACGACGGCGAACATCGTTGCCTGGGACATGCCGCAGCTCGGTCTGCTGCATCTGCGCGCTGTGGGCGTCGAGCGCTTTCGCATCGAACAGTCGCAGGCCCAGCCTGACGGCCTTCAGCTGGCACGGATCGAACCGATCGAGCCCGATGACGACTTGCCGCTGGCGGAGCAATTTCAATCCTGTGCCGAGCTCCTGCAACGCGTGATCGTCGACGTGGGACGTCAGCGCGCCGAGCCTGGCGCGGATGGCGAAACAGACCCGATCAACGCCATCCCGTTCGAGACACCTTATCGGTACGACTCAAGCGTCTGGGTTGGCAACCGCCTGTGCGAGTTCTTGCCGATTCCGCTGCGCGCGAAGCAGAAGCTGATGGAACTGCAGGATGCCACGGCGCGGCTCGAGATCGTCCTGCGTTTCCTGAAGCAACACTCAGTGCTCAAGTAGCCGTTTTGGAGAATCGTATGTCACGCATTCCCTACAAACCTTCGGATCTCGCCGAACCCACGGAATTAGTTGCCGCCATCCGTGCCCGTCGCGGAGGGCAGCTGCTGAATCTCGATCGGATGTTGCTGCACAGCCCGAGCTTGGCCTCGGGCTGGAACGGCTTCCTGAAAGCAGTGCGCGGCGAACTGTCCCTCGACGCGCGCCTGCGCGAGTTGGCGATCTGCGCCGTCGCCGTCCTGAACGGTGCCGATTACGAATTTCATCAACACGCTCCCGAGTTCCGTCGCGCCGGTGGTTCAGCCGCTCAGATGGAGGCCCTGCGCCTTCCCGAAAACGCGATTCAGGACGCCGCGCTGTTCGACCCGCAGGCGAGGGCAGTGCTGCAGTTGACGCTGGAAATGACACGAAACGTGGCGGTGAGCGATAGCACCTTCGACGCGGTTCATGCCACCCTCGGCGATAGAGCGATGGTCGAACTGGTCGCTGTGGTCGCGACTTACAACATGGTGTCGCGCTTTCTGGTCGCTATGGGCGTCACGCCGGAAGAACACTGAACAAGAAATCAGTTGCGTGGCTCGAGGTCGCGATGCACCGTGTTCCTGGACCTTGTCGGCGGTTTCCGCGATCTGCAGCGTTCCGCTTGCTCTGATCCGCTAGCCGGGCTTGAGGTCGAACAGACGGTCGCGCTCACTGCATTCGATTGAGTCGAGCGTTCGACGCGGCCGTCGAACTGGCGCCATCGCACACTTCGCGCAGCAGCGCACGAATCGGCGCCGGCAGCGCCGCCGAATCGATACCGGCGAGTGACAGCCACTCTTGATCGTCGTCCCGCGCGAGGGTCGGAAGTCGGGACAGATCGAGCAAATAGGGATGAAGCATCAGCGTGAAGTGCGTGAATGCGTGACGCCGCGGCGCCAGCGGCAGCGGATCGGCCGCAGCGGCCAGCGCTCGCGCTGCCTGCCGCAAACTGTCGAACGAATCGAACTGCGGCGGCGCAAGCAGCCCGCCCCAGATCCCCGCCGGAGCTCGCCGCTGCAGCAACACCTGGCCCGCATGCATTGACAGCAGCATCCACGTCGCACGTTGCGGCAGCACTTTGCGCGACCGCGACGCCGGCAGTTCGTCGATTCGCCCGTCGCGTCTTGCCTTGCACCCGCGTTGCAGCGGACAGACCGCACAGGCGGGCGCCCGCCGCCGGCAGAGCGTTGCGCCGAGATCCATCAGGCCCTGCGTGTAGGCCGGCATGACGTCGGCCCTCGGCAAAAGAGATTCGGCGAGCGACCACAACTCCCGCTCGACCGACGAGGACCCAGGATTACCTTCGATGCCGAAGTAGCGCGTCAGGACGCGCTTGACGTTGCCGTCAAGAATTGGTGCTCGCTCGTCGAAGCAGAAGGCGGCGATCGCGGCGGCTGTCGAGCGGCCGATGCCGGGGAGCTGCGCCAACGCGCGCGCATCCTGCGGAAAGCGGCCACTGAAGCGCTCTACCACCTGCCGCGCGCAGGCGTGCAGATTGCGCGCCCGCGCGTAATAGCCAAGGCCTGACCATAACGACAACACGTCGGCAAGCGGGGCCAAAGCCAGTGCGGTCACATCAGGGAAGCGCGCGCAGAAGCGCCTGAAGTACGGCAGCACCGTTGCGACCTGCGTCTGCTGCAGCATCACCTCGGACAGCCAGATGCGGTAGGGATCGCGGCTTCC
>JBFINI010000014.1:0-18764 GCA_041611275.1 Burkholderiaceae bacterium | reverse complement strand
GCCGGCCGCGCGAATCGTCGAGGCGTACGTCGCCGGTCAGCTGCACCGGCCGGCCCATCAGTGTGTTGGTCAACGTCGATTTACCGGCGCCTGAAGAGCCGAGCAGCACGACGGTCTGCCCGGCCGCCAGGTAGGGTGACAACTGCCCGGCCGTCACTGATGCCAGCGCGTTGACTGCCTCGACCGGCACGGCGCCCGGGATACGCTGCCGCAGTTCGTCCACTGCTTCTGCAGTCTTTCGGGCGCAGTCAGCCTTGGTCAGCACGATCACCGGCCACACGCCGGCGCCCTGTATCAACGCGAGGTAGCGCTCGGCGCGGCGCGGGTTGAAGTCGCCATCAAGCCCCATGACGACGAAGGCCGTATCGACGTTGCTGACCAGGATGTGCCGTCTTCCGTCGGCGTCGATGCGCACGAGTTCGGAGCTGCGTGGTAGCAACGAATGGATCCATGGCTCGCACTGCGGGTCGTGCTTGGCAACGACCCAGTCGCCGACTGCCAATGCGTCGCTCGATCCGGCAAGCACGTGCGCGAGGTGCGGGTGCGTTCGTGCCAGCGCGTTGGCCACGCCGTCGTCAAGCATGATCGTCTGGCGCTGAACCTCGATCACTCGCGCCGGCCAGTAGTCCTGCGCGCTGTCAAACGCCGCGAATGCCGCGGCCTGTTGCGGGGTGAAGCCGATCGGCCGCAGCCGATCGAAAAAGGTCTCGTCCATCGGTTCTCTCATCCGGTGCCCGCGGCACGCAAGGCATGCGGGCGCGATCGAACACTGCGCAAGATCACGCGCAGAACTCAGTTTGCAAACGAAGGAGCCGGCCGCGAAACGCGGCGGCGAGTACGAAAGACTCGCGTCAGCGCGGGCGGCCGACTAACGAACAGTCTCGAGGTTTGCCATATGCGCCTCCTTGCGGTGAAAGCGCTCGACGAGCGAAGGCGCGCATGCTGGCGCGGAATCGGCGCGCCGTCAACGCAGGTGCGCTCGCCGGCCGTACCGCCGACACGGAGGGGCCTTACATGACCGCCGTGGGCTCAGCGCGCAGCCGTGCGTGCGCGCCAGCCCTGCACGAGTCCTTCAGCGGTGAACAACACGAGCGCGATCCAGAACAGCACGTAGCCGAAGGCGCGCTCGGCGAATGGTTCCTCGTACAACCACACGCCGATCAGCAGCTGCAACGTCGGACCGATGTACTGCAGCAGGCCGAGGGTGAAGAACGGAATGCGCCGAGCCCCCGCGGTGAACAGCAGCAATGGTGCGGCGGTGATCGGACCGGCGGCAAGAAGCAGCAAGCGCGTGGTCGTGTCCGCAGTGCCGAACGTGCTGCTTCCACTGGCGCCGAGCCAGTACAGGTAGGTCGCGGCGATCGGCGCGAGCAGCACCGTTTCCAGTGTCAGTCCCTCGATGGCGCCCAGCGTGGCAGTCTTGCGCAGCAGCCCGTAGATGCCCCAGGAGATCGCCAGCGTCAGCCCGATCCACGGCACCGCTGCCGCCTGCAAGGTCAGCCACAAGACGCCGGAGGCAGCGACGCCGACAGCTAGCCACTGTCCGCGGCGTAGCCGCTCCTTGAGCACCAGCGCGCCGAGAAGCACGTTGACGAGCGGGTTGATGAAATAACCGAGGCTGGCATCGATCACGCGTCCGGCGTTTACGGCCCAGATATAGACAAACCAGTTCACGGCAACGGCGAGGCTGCTGCCGACGAACCACAGCAGCACGCGGGGTTGCTGCAGCAGGCCGGACAGCCAGCGCAGATGGCGCATGACGAGCAGCAGCAGCACGCAAACGACGAGCGACCACAGGATCCGATGGCCGAGGATTTCCAGCGGCGGCACGGCCTGCAGGGCCTTGAAATAGATCGGGAATACGCCCCATAGAACGTAGGCGGCGCAGGCATAGGCGATGCCGCGGTTCATTGTCGGCGGGCGGGCGCGGTGTTTAGAAGTGGCGCCGCATTATCGGCGCACTGCTGCCGGGCCCTTGGCGGTGCGAGCGGGAGCCTGTCGCGCCAGCCGCGTTTGCATCAAGTCTGAACGTGATTGCGCCGTTAGCATTGCCGCCATGCCGACGATTCCGTTCGAACTGCGCGAAGACGAAATGACCTTCGAGGCGACCCGGGCGCAGGGCCCGGGCGGACAGAACGTCAACAAGGTGTCCAACGCCGTGCATCTGCGCTTTGACATCCGCGCCTCGAGCCTGCCGGACGACGTCAAAACCCGGCTGCTCGCGCACCGCGATCAGCGCATCAGTCGCGAGGGCATCGTTGTCATCAAGGCGCAGCGATACCGCAGC
Source organism: Burkholderiaceae bacterium (assembly GCA_041611275.1). Classification (GTDB taxonomy): domain Bacteria; phylum Pseudomonadota; class Gammaproteobacteria; order Burkholderiales; family Burkholderiaceae_F; genus JADJWR01. The sequence continues at coordinate 16,477 of JBFINI010000014.1, read as the reverse complement.
CTCGACAAGAACCGCGCCGAGGCGCTGGCTCGACTCACGGCGCTGGTGACTGCAGCCGCAACGCTGTTGCCGCTGCGCCGCGCGACGCGCCCGAGCGCAGCTGCCAAGCGCAAGCGTGTCGAGGCCAAGGTTCGGCGTGGCCAGGTCAAGGCGTTGCGCGGGCGGGTGACGGACTGATCGTGGCGGCCGGCGACCCGATCGACATGCAGGCGCCGGCGGCGCGCAGCCACACGGCGTTCGATGACGTCCAGGCGATCGTCACCGGATCACTGTTCGTCGCGCTCGGCGTAACGCTGTTCGGCAAGGCGGGACTGCTTGCCGGTGGCACTGCCGGGCTCGCATTCCTCGTTCACTATGCGACCGGCTGGCACTTCGGTCCGATATTCTTTGTGATCAACCTGCCCTTTTACGGGCTGGCCTTGCGGGCGATGGGATGGATGTTCACGCTGAAGACGTTTGCTGCGATCGCCTGCGTTTCGTTATTCGTCGAACTGATGCCGCGCGTGCTGCGTTTCGAACTGCTGCACCCGCTGTTTGCCGGGATCACGGGCGGCTTCCTGATTGGCGCCGGGCTGCTGATGCTGTTCCGGCACAAGGCAAGCCTTGGCGGTTTGAACGTGGTCGTGCTTTATTTGCAGAATCGCCGTGGTTGGGGCGCCGGGAAGGTGCAGATGCTGATCGATACCGTGATCGTGCTGGCCGCCACGACGCTCGTTGATGTGCGCCTGCTGGCGATCTCGGTCCTTGGCGCGGTGGCACTGAATCTGGTGGTGGCCATCAATCACCGGCCGGGACGCTATCTCGGCGTGTGAATGCGGGCGGAAAAAAACCGCGGCCGTGGCCGCGGTTTTCCGGGTCGAGCGTCGGCGCTGACTACAGCGGTTTGATCTCGGAGGCCTGCGGGCCTTTCTGGCCCTGCTTGACCACGAACTCGACCTTCTGTCCTTCCTGCAGCGAGCGGAAGCCGCCGCCCTGGATTTCGGAAAAGTGCGCGAACAGGTCTTTGCCGCCGTCATCCGGCGTGATGAAGCCAAACCCCTTTGCGTCGTTGAACCACTTGACGGTTCCCTGTGCCATTCGATATTCCTAGAAAAAATGTAAATCGTTCGCGGGAAACGCCCCGCGGCGAGCAGACGATCAAGCGGCGTAAACCTGGGGAAACCTGCGACGCGTCGTTGTTGAACTAACCAGACAACGAGCCAAGGAAAACCGGAGGACGAACCAAACTCAAACGAAAGCAAGTGGATTGTACGCAGAATCGGTTGCCGTTCAGCGCCGGACTTCGGTGTGAAACTACCGCCGATCCCCTGAATGGGCGAGGCGTTCGTTGCGTCCGCAACAGTCCGGGTAGCCGTCCAGGGTGCTTTACCTGACGCGGTCAACCGAAGAACCGTACGCGCAGGCGCTCCCAGGTCGACAACGCATTCCACCACCGACGTCCCTCGCGCAGCTTGCGCAAGCCCGCCTCCGACAACGTGAAGTACACCACGGCCGGATTCTCGCGATGCCGGCCGGCGATTTCGACGTAGCCGTAGGTGAACAGCACGCCGGCCAGCAACGAGATGTCCGGATAACTGTCGAGCCAGACTGCCGGCGTGGTCGTCCCCATCAAGGCGAGCAGGTGACCCCGGTGCAGGTGCTCGAGGACATCGAGAAAGCGCGCGCGCAGCGGCAGTTGTTCGATTCGCTCGCTCGCGAAGGCTCGGCAAGCCTGGGCCCAGATCATCGCTGGCGCCTGCACCGGCCGCATCAAACTGGCTGGATCGGCCGCGGCAGCGCTTTGAGCCAACAGCGGCAAACTGCGTCGCATCGTGCACCTCCTCGAGCTTGCGGTATGCCCCCGCGCAAACGAGACCGCACCGCCTGTGAACCCGGCTTGGCGTCGCGTCGGTCGGTTCAGACAGCGTCGATCTTGCAGCCGCTACCCACCTCCGATCGGCCAGCCGCGGGCGGTCCATTCGGCGCGATTGCCATCGGCTAGGCATCGCCGAGCCGGCGGTTGAGCCGATGGCGGGCGTGCCGCGGCGAGCTCGGCGCCTGAACGTCAATCCGGATTGCGCCATTAGAACAAACGAGGCCCGCGCCCGGCTACGCCGGATTATGTGTTAGTCCGTTTGTGGAGGTTGTCGGCGCCACCAGCCGCTGTAACGTTTAACCGGTCAGCTGTCGACTTGACGAGGACCAGAAATGAAACAGATTGTTGCCCTGCTGCTCGCCGCCGTGTTGCTGCCTTCGGCGCATGCAGCCAACGTCGGCGTGACCGTCGAGGTCAGCCAGCCCGGCGTCTACGGCCGGATCGACATCGGTCGCTTTCCGCAACCGGCGGTCATCGTGCCGCAGCCGGTGATCATTGCGCCGCAGCCGGTGATCGCCGCGCCGGCGGTGGTCGTGCCGCAGCCGGTCTACATGTGGGTACCGCCCGGGCATCGGAAAAACTGGGCCAAGCACTGCCGCCATTACGACGCCTGTGGCGTTCCGGTGTATTTCGTGCGCCACGATTGGTACGACAACAACGTCCGCTACAAGCAAAAGCACCCGGGCCGCGGCAAGGGTCGCGGCAGGGATGACTGATCTGCCGGTCGTTTCCTGTTGATCGCTTTCGCGCTGCCGCCGACAGCACTCGCGGGGCGCGAAGAACGCCTGTCCGTCGTCGGATAGGCGCGGCGCCACCGAGTTCTCGCAGCGTCGGCCACGGCCGCGTATCGTTGAACCCATGGCCGGCCGCCCTGTGGCCGCGAGGGGATCGTCGATGCGAGCCGCCTACTACGAACGTACTGGTCCCGCACGCGAAGTGCTGCGCGTGGGGGACATCCCCACGCCCGAGCCCGGCCCGGGTGAGGTGCGCGTCAAGCTCGCCTGCTCGGGGGTCAATCCGTCCGACGTGAAATCGCGCGCCGGCCTGCGCTCGACCGCGCTGGCGTTCCCGCGCATCGTGCCGCACAGCGACGGCGCTGGCGTGATCGACAGGATCGGTGAAGGCGTGGCCACCACCCGCTTCGGCGAGCGCGTTTGGACGTGGAACGGCGCCTGGAAGCGGGCATTCGGTACCGCCGCGCAGTACATCGTCCTGCCAGCGGAACAGGCGGTCGCTGCGGCCGAGACTTTGCCGTTCGATGTTGGCGCCTGTCTGGGCATCCCGGCGCTGACCGCACTACATGCGGTGCGCATGGACGGCGGCGTCGACGGACGGCGCGTGCTGGTGACCGGCGGTGCCGGCGCAGTCGGGCACTACGCGGTGCAGATGGCGAAGCTCGCCGGTGCGCGGCAGGTGATCGCCACCGTCAGCAGTGCCGACAAGGCCACGCTGGCGCAGCAGGCCGGGGCCGACCTGGTCATCGACTACCGTCGCGACGACGTGGCGGCGCGCGTCTTGCAGGCGACCGATGGCGCGGGCGTCGATCGCGTGATCGAGGTCGATTTCGCTGCGAACGTCGCGGCGTCGCTGGCGGCTGCCCGCCAGGAGGGTGACATCGTCGTCTACGGCAGCGGCCGGCCCGAGATATCGCTGCCTTTCCTTCCGGCGATCCTCAAGAATGTCCGTGTGCGGTTCTTCATCGTCTACAACCTGACGCCGGATGACCGCGCCGCCGCCATCGCCCAATTGACGGCCTGGCTGGCCAGCGATCAACTGCGACACTGCATCGCGGCGCGACTGCCGCTGGCGTCGATTGCCGAGGCGCACGAATTGATCGAGAACGGTCGTACGGTCGGCAACGTGGTGCTCGACATCTCCTGACCGCTGCGACGTCGGTTCCCGGAGTTCTTCGTCCGACCATCGCACTGATACCGCCGCTCTTGCGGCTGGAAAACGCGTATCTGCGACGAAACGCCGATATGCGGCATGAACGGCTTGAACCGTCGTCGGCGCGACAAGTCTGCTTTTGCACTTCAGGCCCCGAACTGCGCAATCCGTCGCAATCGTCTCGCGCTGCGAGGTCCGCCTGCCTAAAGTGCCCTTATCGAAGCAGGACGACCGAACCGATAAGACTCAATGATGAACGCCTCACTTTGCACGCTGGCTCGTACGCGCATCGCTGCTTTCGCCGCTGCGATCCTGGTCAGCACTACTGTCCTTGGGGCCACCGTGCTCGGCATGCAGTCGGCGGCTGAGGATGCGGTCGGCGCCGTGATCGCGCTCGAGCGAGTTGTTGGCAGTGCGCCCGCTGTCCATTGAGCGAATGGGTCGCGGCATTCTCGTGTTGCGACCGTTTCGCCACATTGGCGCGGTTGGCGCAGCTCGCCGCGCTGAGCGCGCCGCCGCATTGATCGCCGAGCGAACGACAGCCCGCACCGGCACTCGAACAAGACCTTACTCGATCGGCGGTACGGTACGCAGATACGCGACGATCGCGTCGAGGTCTTTCTCGGTCATACGGGCGTAATAGCTGAAGCCCATCGGCCCCTGCAGCGCGCGGCCGTCGCGCGAAACGCCTTGTGCGATGGCGCGCTTGATCTCGGCGTCGCTCCACCTGCCGAGCCCAGATACGGGGTGCGTGGTGACGTTGGGCGCTGTGGCGCCGGGCCACGAAGGTGGCAGTCCCTGAACGAGCTGTGCATTGAAGACACGACCACCGGCGCCGAGTTTCGAATAATCGGAGATCCCCTTGACGCGCGGCGAGTGGCATTCCATGCAATGGCCAATTGTCACAAGGTAAGCGCCGCGCCTGACCGGATCGGCCATTACCGATTCGGTGAAGCCGGCCTCTGCGTCCGGATACCTGTCGTGGTGAACCGGCATCTTGTAAGTAGGCTGCGGTGTTTCACTGCGCACGGGCTTCACTGTGCGCAGATAGGCGACGATGGCGTCCAGATCGCGCGGCAGCAGCGCCTTGAAGAACGGCGTGGCCATCACTGCCGCGAGCGGCGTGTTGGCAAGGCGGCCGTGATTCGGCCGCAACCCCTCGACGATTGCCCGCTTGACTTCCGCATCGGTCCAGCGGCCGATGCCGGTTTCGGGATCTGGCGTGATGTTGGTTGCCGATCCGCTGAAAGGCGGCAGCGTGAATGACAGACCGCTACCGGCGAGATTGAGCTCCGCGATCGGTTCGCCCGTTGGCGACTTGGGCGTGTGGCAGTTGCCGCAGGCAAGGATCGATTCGACCAGGTAACGGCCCCGCTCCACCGGCGCTTCGGCAGCATGCACAAGGCTCACTGCGCATGCACCGACGATACCCAGCAGACAGAACCCCGTTCGGACCGGCACTTTACTGAACATCGATCGCTCTCCTTGCTTGTCAGTTCTTTTTCCGCAAGGGCGCCGCGAAGGGAGGACTGGCCACAGGTGGTGCGCAACATCGCCCATCGGCGGCGTTTCGTCAAGCGTCGTACCGCCCCTCAGCGGGCACCGGCAGTGTGCTTCATGATCTCCAGATACCGGCGCGCGCCGGCCATCAGGTAGGCGCTGATGTCGAGGGTGTCCACTGCGTTGACGTCGCCGCCGGCAGCGATCAGCGCTCGCGCCGCTTCGCCGTGATTGCGGTATGTCGCACCGCTCAGGGCGATCCGCAGGCTTCGCAGCGGCACTTGCCAGCAGCGCTTTATCAGGTATGACTGCCTTTTCGCGGAGTGTGTTTCGGCCCGCCTGCCGTGTCCACGCGCCGTTCGATCGCCTTCAGCGCCTCGCGAAGCGTCAGCGGCGACAACTGGTCGGCGTACTCGTTGCAGAATGCCGCCACTTCGTCCGGGGCAGCGTATGAATGCTCGCGCAGCGCCCAGCCGATACCTTTGCGCAGGAAGAATTCGTCGGCAAACCAGTTGCTACCGATCGACGGCAGGATGCAGTCATACAGCAGCTTCGCGTCGATGCCGGACTTGAGCCGGCGCTGGCAAAGAATCGCGGCGCGTCGCAGCCACAGGTCGTTGCCGGTGGCCCATCGGCGCAGCCGCGGCTTCATTTGGCGCGGATGCATCTGCAGCAGGCGGGCAATCGCGGTGCCGGAAATATCGTCGCAGTAATCCCACCAGCGCCCGTCACGGATCATTTCCTCATAGACGGGCAGCAGGTCGAGGCCGAACAGTCGAGCGTTGGCGCCGACGCGACCGAGCTCCATGGCCGCGTAGCGCTCCTCGCGATGGCTTGCCGTGCGCCAAAGCCGTCGCATCGTGTCGGCCAGCGTGCGCTGATCGGGAAGCGGATGGGCTCCGACCGCCGCCGCAGTCAGCCTGCGGCGCAGCGGCGCCTCGATGCCGAAAAAGGGCAGTGTCGACTTCATGTACGCCTGCATGGGCACGGCGCGATGGCGATCGGCGTTGGCAGCGAAGCTGCCGCGCAGCGCTTTGATCAATGCGCCGTTCGCAGCCACGGAGTCCGCCGGCTGGAGATGACGCGCCAGATCAAGGCTGCACGCGTACGCCGTTCCAGAACGCCACGCGGTCCTTGATTTGTGCCGCTGCACGCTTGGGCTGCGCGTAGTACCAGACGGCATCCCGGTTGATGCGGCCACTGACCTGCAGCGTGTAGTAGTTGGCGACGCCTTTCCAATGGCAATTCGTCGTCGTCTCGCTCGGCAGCAGGTATTCGCGCTTGAGCGCTGCGGCGGGGAAGTAGTGATTGCCCTCGACGATGATGGTGTCGTCGCTTTCGGCGATCACCACGTCGTTCCAGACGGCTTTCATCGGTGGCTTCCGATCGGGGGTGTTGGATCAGGTTAATGTTCGCGCATCCGGCTCGCAATGGCCGATGGAGGTCAACGATGGACAAAGGGGCTCTGATCGTCGGTGCCGGCAGCGGCATCAGCGGCGCCTTCGCGCGCGTGCTGACCCACCATGGCTATCGCGTGGCGCTTGCCTCGCGCAGCGCGGCCAGCCGCACGACGGAACTGGCGCAAACGCTGCGGCTGGCCTGCGACGCGGCGCAGCCTGAGGATGTTGCAAAGCTGTTCGCGCGGCTCGACGCCGAGCTGCCGCCGTTATCCGTGGTGCTGTACAACCCGAGCTTCCGCTCGCGCGGACCGCTGATCGATCTGGCGGCCGACGACGTGCAGAAATCGCTGCAGGTCACGGCGTTCGGCGCCTTCCTGGTCGCCCAGCAGGCGGCGCGGCGCATGCTCGCGCAGGCAAGCGGTTGCATGCTGTTTACCGGCGCCTCGGCGAGCGTCAAGGGCTACGCGCAGTCGGCGCCGTTCGCGATGGGCAAGTTCGCCCTGCGTGGCCTGGCGCAGAGCATGGCGCGCGAGTTCTCGCCGCAGAACATCCACGTCGCCCACATCATCATCGATGGCGCAGTTCGCGGCAGCCATCCCGAGGCGGCCACGCCGGACAGCCAGCTCGAACCAGAGGCGATTGCGCAGACGATGTGGCAACTGGTGCAGCAGCCGCGCAGCGCCTGGAGCTGGGAGATCGAACTGCGGCCTTGGCTCGAGCGGTTCTGAGCCCACTCGGGTCCGCGCGCGGCGTGGCGCGACCGTCGTGCGGTTACAGCTTCATTTCCAGCCGCACGGCCACGCTGACATGCGTCGCGCCGCTGTTGAAGCTCGACTGCCGCTGCCCCTCGGCCAGGACCGTATTCGAAGAGACGAAGTCGCGCGGCACCGCGTTGCCGATGCTGAAGCGCAGCCGCGTGTCGGCGTCGATCAGCCAGAGCACGAAAGCATCGGCGACGACTTTGCGGCTCGTTGTGCCGCTCTGAATCTCGCTGCGCCGGATCGTCGAGGCCGGCGTCCAGTTGACGCTGGCGCCGATGCGCAATGGCACGGCGCGGGGCCGATACTCGGCGCCGAGATTGGCGGTGGCCCGCGGCTGCTGGTCGATGCGGTTGTCCGGCCCCGGCACGCTGTCGACCCGCGAGCGGAACAGACTCAGGTTGGCATGGATGGCGAGCGGCGGCGCGTCCGCGCTGAGCTCATCGAGTCGCAACTTTGCTTCCAGCTCGATGCCTTGCACGGTGGCAGTGCCGACGTTGCGGGGCCGCGTCACCCAGCGCGGCACATCGGCCCAGGCAACGTCTTCCAGTTCAGTGATGGTGCGGATCAGGTCGGCGATGCGGCGATGGAAGATGTTGGCGCTGAGCACGCCGCCGTTGGCGAAGTGCCTTTCGTAGGCGATATCGATGCCGCGCGCGAGTTCCGGCTGCAGATCTGGATTGCCGGCCCAGTCAGGGCTGGTCGCGATGTTGCCGCTGGGCAGCGGATAGCGCAGCGAGATCGATGGCCGCGCGATCAGTTCGTCCAGCCGGGGCGAGCGGTAGCTGCGCGTCAGGCTGACGCGGATCTGGTCGCGCGCGTCTTCGTGCGGCCGCCAGACCGCGTGCAGCAGCGGTGTCCATACGTCGCTGCGGTTGCGCACGCCGCCCGAGGCACCATCGCTGCGGGTGCTGATGCGCTCCCAGCGCAGGCCGGCCGAAACGGAAGTGCTCCGGGTCGGATTGAATTCGTCCTGAACGTAGGCCGCGAGCCGCTGCGTCGACGCGTCGAACACTTCACCCAGGTCCGCAACCTGCGGCCGCCCGTTCTCCAGCGTCGTGCGCCGCTGGCTGCGCGTGGTCGATTCCGCCTCCCAGCCGCTGACCAGGCCGTGTTCGGCCGCGGTCTTGTGCGACAGCTTGCCGGCGGCGCTCCAGCCGCGGTCACGGCTGCGGGTGCGCTCGTCGATCTCGCGAACTTCCAAGCCGCCGCCGTCGAACTCCTGGCGCAGGCTGTCGCGGTGCCAGCGTGAACCGCTGGCATGACCGCGCAGTTCCAGCCGCGTGTTCTCAGTGAGCCGCTGCTGGCCCTGGGCGTTGAGGCGCAACATCGAGAAGCGGCTGTCGGCGCTGGATTCCGCGTGCGCGTAGGGCGGCGGCGCAATGCCGATCGGCTGCTGCAGATCAAGCGACGAATCATTGCCGCTTCGCGAGGCGATCACGAGCGGCCGCAGCTCCAGCGAGCTGCCGGCAACCGGCCGCCACTGCAGCCGCCCATTCAGGTGCAGGCTTTCGCGCTGATTGCGGCTGGTGCCGGTTTCGCGCTGGTCGAGCAGAGGAGCCCCGGTGGCCCGATCCTCAACGAGGCTGCGGTTGTCGATGTCGTCGCGCCCGTCGTAACGGTTAACGGTCAGCGTGACGTTATAGGCGCCGTCGCCGATCGTGTCGTTGCGGGTGAGCGTCGCCTGCGGCTGCACCAGGCCGCGCTCGGTCGCCACGTTCAGGCGCAGCTCGTTCAGCCGCTTGACCAGTGCCTCGCGCAGCACGATGTTGATGGTGCCGGCGATGGCGCGCGCGCCATGCTCGGCCGTCGGTGCGCGCATGATCTCGATGCGCTCGACCTGTTCCGGCGGCAGCGAGTCGAGCGAGAAGCCCGGCGGCATCCGCTCGCCGTTGATCAGGATCTGCGTGTAGCCGCCGCCCATGCCGCGCATGCGCGGTTCGCCGCCGCGTCCGGGGCGCCCGCCGCTGGTGACCCCGGGCAAACGGCGAAGTGTCTCGGCGATGGAACTGTCGCCGTGACGATCGATCTCCTCGCGGCCGATGACGATGCGCGATGCGGTCGACGCGCGCCGCACATCGCTGTCGCGATCGCGCGAGATCTCGATGCGTTCCAGTGTCTGCGCCGGCGGCGCCGACTGACTGCGCGCTGCAGGCGGCCCCTCAAGCTGCGGTGCCCCGCTCGGGCTGTCGGCCGGGGGCTGTGCCTGCGCAACGGCCAGCCAGGCGCACGCCGAAAGCAAGCCGATTGCACGGCGCATTCAGCCGCCCCGCTCGAGATTGTCAATCGGCACCGGCGCGATCGGCTCGGCGGGCGCGAACCCGAACACCTTGCCGAGGAAGTACAGTTCCGCTTCCAGGGCGCGAACGATGTTCGGCGCGCGACGGAAACCGTGCTGTTCGCCTTCGAACTCGATGTACGCCACCGGCCGTCCGCGCGCGCGCACGGCCTCGACGATGGCGCGGCTCTGGCTTGGCGGCACCACCTTGTCCTCGGTGCCTTGGAGAGTGATCAATGCCGCGTCGAGCCGCTGCAGATGGTGCAGCGGGCTGCGCGCGCGATACAGCGCGCGGTTCTCGTCGGTCAACGGTGCGACCAGCCCATCGACATAGCGGCTCTCGAACTTATGCGTGTCGGCGGCGAGCATCTCGAGATCGGCGACGCCGAAGTAGTTGATGCCGGCCGCAAAGCGGTCGGTGAAGGCCAGGGCACACAGCACCGTAAAACCGCCAGCGCTGCCGCCACGGATGGCCACACGACGCGGATCGATGCGGCCGGCAGCGGCCAGGAAATCCACTGCCGCGACGGCGTCGGCGCGATCGGCGACGCCCCACTCGCCGCGCAGCCGCTCGCGATAGGCGCGGCCGAAGCCGCTCGATCCGCCGTAGTTCACGTCGACCACGGCGAAGCCGCGCGTGGTCCAGTACTGGGTATCGAGCCGCAGGTCCGGCGCGCGGTGCCCGGTCGGCCCGCCGTGCAGCAGCACGATCAGCGGCGGCCCGCTGTCAGCCGGTGCGGTGAAGTTCGGATTGCGCGGGGCAAAGAAGAAGGCGTGCGCCGTGCGGGCGGCGCCGTCGGGCGCCGGTGCGGTCGCAAACTCGATCGGCTCGGCGAGCGAGATGTAATCAGCGGCCAGCGGCGGCGCCGGTGCGGCCCGGCGAACGACGCGGTGCTGTCCGCTGGCCAGATCGACAGTGATCAGCGCATCGCTATCGTCGACCGCGGCGGCGATCGCATGCGCATGGCCCGCAGCGATCATGCCCACCGAGCCGAACGCCACATACGGCAGTTCGAGCGGCCTCAGGTGCCGGGTGGCCAGATCAACGAGCACCAACTGATCGACCGCGTGGCGACACACGCGCAGCAGCGCCCGCCCGTCGCCAGTGAGCGCATAGGTCGCCGACCCGAGTTGCCACAGCGGCCCGCCGAGATCGGCGTCGAGTGTGGTGATCGCCTCGCTGCCGCCGTCGCGCCAGCGATAGAGGTTCCACCAGCCGCTGGCGTCGGACAGGAAATACAGGTTGCCGTCATTGTCCCAGCACGGCTCGAGCACCGATTCGTGTGTGCCGCCAGCGATCGTCTGCAGTGCCCGCAGTTCGCCGTCGTCAATCTGGCCGACGTGCAGCGTCGTGCCGTCCCACGGCATCTGCGGATGGTTCCAGCTGATGAACGCAAGCCGCTTGCCGTCGGGGCTCGGTCGCGGATTGGCGACGAAATCGGCTTGCGCAAACAGCACCCGGCCGGCGCCGGGCGTGTCGGCATCGAGCGCGACGATCGTATTCTTCGGTTCGCCATCGCCCGTGTGGTCCTCGCGCACTGCGTACAACGTTCTGCCGTCGCTGGCGGCGGTGCCGTCGGCATAGCGATAGCCGGCCGGCGTCAATGGCTGCGGCGTGCTGCCGTCACGCTGGACGTACAGCCGCTGGTCGAGATAGTGGCTGTAGACGAGCCGTTCGCCGACATGCGTGTAGGCGCGGCCGCCGTACTCGTGCACGCGCGTGCGCACGTTGAACTCGGCCGGAGTGACCTCACGCGGCTGGCCGTCATCGCCTAGCGCGACCAGCACGTTGCGCCCACCCTCCTCGGGGCGCGACTCGATCCAATAGAGCCGGCCGGATTGCACGCTGGCGAATGACAATGAAATCGACGCCGCCGCGAGCTTCGCGGCGGTCAGCGGCGAAGCCCATGCGCCATAGGGTGCTGTCGTCGGATCTGCCATTCTTGCGCGGAGGCCGTTGCCTGGCGGCGCATGGTACTGAAGATCGGCGCCTCTGGACGATCGGTGCCGCCCCGATCAACAACGCGACCAACCGTTTGGCCAACCGTCAATCACGTATTGCCCAGAACTCAGCAGCGGATGAAACTCGTGTTCCATCGGACGCACGTGCCGCCACGATCTGCTCAAACTCGCAGGAGGCGAAACATGACCCAGTCGAAAAACGCCGTCATCGCCAGCATCCTTGCGCTTGCCCTCAGCGCCGCAACCGCGGCTGTGGACATCGGCAGCCTGCCGAAACTCAACAGCGGGCTGTGGGTCACTACGGTCACCAACGACGGCATGAAGCCGACCACGCACAGCATGTGCATGGACGAGGCCACGCAGCAGCGCATGCTGACGTTGGGGCAGGGCCTGATGGCCGGCATGTGCAAGAGGTCCGACCTGCGCCGCGACGGCGATGCATTCGTCTTCGAAACCGACTGCGCGATGGGACCGATGCGCGTGATCTCGACCAGTCGCACGACCTTCACCGGCACCAGTGCCTACCGCTCCGAATCGACGGCAAAGTTCGATCCACCGATGGCCGGCATGGGCGCCACACGTTCGGTCGCGCAGGGGCGGCATAGCGGTGCCTGCCCGGCCGGAATGAAGCCCGGCGACATGAAGCTGCCTGATGGCCGCATCATGAACATCAACAACCTGCCGGGAATGATGGCGCCGCCGCGCTGACGGCCACCCGCAACTCGGGCGCCGCCGCGACGACACCGGCGTGTGTCAGCGGCCCGATGCGCCGGCCACGATCAGCGGCACACGCCGCTCGGCACTGCTCATGCCGCCGTGTACGCCGATCAGCGGCGCCAGATACTCGCCGGGCAAATGGTCGACCAGGTAAGCGCTCGACTTTGGCAGCAGGATGTGCGTGCCGAGCCGCGACAGCAGGCGCGGCTCGGGCGCATCGGGTCCGAACCAGCCGGCCTGCACCAGCTCTGCGCTGGGTACGGCAACAAAATGCGCGCCGAGCCGACCTTCGACCAGCCCGGCGAACGCCTCTTCGCATTCCGGCTTCACATAAGCAAACGGCGTTCGCGGTCCGCCGCATAGCGGCCGGTCCAGACAGCCGGCGATCTGCGGCAGCGAATCGAGATGGAAACGCAGGTGCGATGGCACGTCGATGAAACCGTGATCCGAAGTGACCACCAGCAGCACGCCGCGTTCGGCCAACGCCTTGTGCAATCGCCGGAACCAGCGGTCGAGTTCAGTGACGACGGCCTGCGCCTTGTCGCTGGCCACGCCACATTCATGCGCGATCTGGTCAAAGCGGTCGACGTATGCGTAGACATAGCAGCCGTCGCGACTGGCGTCGACGGCCTGCATGACGGCGGCGAAGAACGACGCCTCGCCGGAGTAGGGCAGCGTGCGCGCACCCGCGTGCACGTAGCGGCTGAAAACGGAATCCGCGATGTTGCCTGGCAGCACGGCGAAACACTGCCGCGCCGTGCGCGCCATCAGTGAAGGCTGCGGATACAGCGCCGCCGCGTTCTCGATCGGCGGCCGGCCGCTGGCCGGGTCGCGCGTATCGAGCGGCAGCGAGCGGTAAATGGCGCCCAATTCGTCAAACCACAGGAACCACTCCGGCACCGCGTGTGCCGTAGGTGCGCGCCCGGTCATCAGGGTAGTCAGGGTCGGCGCCGTGCTCGATGGGAACACCGCATCGACTTCGCAGTGGATCGACTCGGCGAGCGCCGTCTTGCGCCCGAGAGCCTGCAGCGGTTCGACGCCGAGCCCGTCGATCAGCCAGACGACCAGGTGCCGCGCGGCGAGCAGCCGTTCACGCAAGGGTTCATCAGCCAGCAGCGGATACGCCGGCGTATTGCCCAAAGCCGCTTCGAGCGTGGCGGCGAAGTTCAGCAGGCTGCGTCCGTCGAACTTCGGCGGGGCAAAACCGGCGACGGAGCGGGTGGCGATCATCGGCGAGGAGCGCATTGGGCGATCCCCGTCACGGTATCGGCGCGGCCGACACCCGTCGATCACGGCTGCGCGTATCTACGCACGTTGATGGCACAGCGCGCGATGCCGCTGCGCGCTCGCTGTCGATCATTCATTGCGGCGGCTTCACACGTGGCGATCTCGCTTCGGCAGCGGACGCTACGTAGTTGCGACCTGCGTGCGAGGACCGTGGATCCCGCGATGGGGTGATCGACAGCGGAACCATCGCCGGCGGAGCGGGTCACCCATGATTCCTGACTGATAAGGAGGAGAACATGCTGACCTTGACGGAAGCTGCCGGCGGATACCTTTCCGATGTGCTCGAACAGGCGAACGCGCCGACGGAAACCGCCGTGCGGCTGAAGGTTGGGCCCGATGGGCTCAAGGCCGCCATCGACGAGCAGCGGCCCGGTGATGCCGCCTACGCGCACGAGGGTCGCAAGGTCCTGTTGCTCGACGAATCGGCGTCGGAAGCGCTTGCCGAGAAGACGCTCGATCTGCAGCCGACGCCCGACGGCCAGCGGCTCGGACTCAGTTGATGCGCCGGGCGCGGGCGGCTGACGTCGGCGCACACAGCGCCCGCGCGCTTCGCTATTCGACTTCGGGCAGGCGCAGCGCGCTGGCCGCCGCGGCCAGCGCCGCCAGCGCCAGCAACAGGATCACCGCTGCGGTTCCGAACTGCTCGGCGACGATGCCGATGGCGGAGCCGCCGAGCAGCAGCAGGCCAATCAGCGAATTGCTGACCGCGACATAAGCGGCACGAGTCTCGCGGGTTGCAAGATCGACCAGATAGGTCTTGCGGCCGATGCGCACTCCGGTATGCGCCAGCGACAGCAGAAGAAACAGCGCCGCAAAGGAGCGCCGATCGTCGAGCATCGGCGAGTCGACCGCAACGAGTGCGAAGACAGCAGCACCGAGCGCGGCGCCGATCAGTGCGGCGGCAATCATCGTCTTGCGCGCCGAGCGATCGGCATGGCGGCCCCACAACGGCGCACTGATGGCCGCGGCGACGCCGGAGGCGAGCAGGAACTGGCCCAGGCCGGCTGCCGTGGCGCCCGTGCGTTCGACAGCCAGCGCGACGTAAAAGGGCAGGGAGAAGGCAGTCGCCAGCAGCAAGGCGCGGGTGACGACGAACTGCCGGAACACACGGTCGTGCCGCAGAAACGCCAGGCTCCTCATCGCCTCGCGCCATGCGCTGGCGCCGCCCTCGGTGGCGCCGGGCTGTTCGCGCAGCGTGGCAAACACACCGGCCGCCACAAACCAGAGCAGCGCCGCTGCGGCGAGCAGCAGCGCCAGCGACCGCGTACCGGCCGGCGCCGCAGTATTGAGATACAGGCCGATGATGACCGTGACCAGACCGGCGAGCGCGCCCGCGTAGCCCATCATCGTGCCGCGGCGCGCGCGGTCGATCGTCTTGCCGAGGACGTCCTTGTGCGCAACCGAGCAAAGGCCGCGCGCGATGCTGAACGTTGCCAGCAAACCGATGATGGTCCAGCCGGCGGCGGCGCCGCTGAGCGAAACGGCGGCCAGCGCCATCGCCGCCACCGCCAGGCCCTGCAGAACGCTGCCGGCGACCCACAGCCACTTGCGCAGTGGCAGACGGCGCAGCGTGCCGGCCACCGCGATCTGCGGCAGCAGCGCACCCGATTCGCGGATCGGCACCAGCAGGCCAATCAGAAAGGCGGGCGCGCCGACCGCGCCCAGCAGCCAGGCGAGGACCAGATTCGCGCTTGCCAGTTCGTCGGCGATCTTCGAGGCGAGCGACGACGCAAGGTGTACGAAGAAATTGGCCGGCTGCTCGCGACAAGCGCTGTCCGGGATGTCCTTGCAGGCGCGCGCGTCTTCGTCACCGGTCAACACTCCGTAGAGCTGGCGGGCCGGCGTTCGCGCCGCGTCGCGGTCGATCATGGCCGCCAGCCGCGCCTCAGACCAAACTGAACGCCTCGTTGATCGCGCTCTTCACGCCGCCGCCCATCTGCGGGCCGCCGCCAGCGACATAGATTGCATCGCCGATCGCCACCGCGCCCATGCCGTGGCGCGGCGTGAGCATCGGCGCATGCGCCTGCCAGCGGTCGGTCACCGGATCCCAGGCTTCGTTCTGGCCGTAGACGCGGTTGGTGCCTTCGCCGCCCATCACGAACACCTTGCCGCGGTAGAGCACGCAGCCGTGCCCGGAACGCGCGGTCGGCAGCGGCGGTCGGAAGATCCAGCGATCTGCGGCAGCGTCGTAGCTGTGATGCAGGTTGCTGTTGGTGTGAAATGAATCGACGCGGCCGCCGATGAGGTGAATGGCGCTGTTGACCACGACGATGCCGGCGTGATCGCGCGCCACCGGCATCGGTTGCCGGCGCTCGTAGCGATCGGTATCCGGGTCGTAGACGAGGTGCCAGTCGATCGAGCGGCGCCACTCGCTGCCGATCGCGCCGCCGATCAGGTGGATGCGCTGACCGAGCGCGATGCAGGCCATCGCGCCGCAGGCCTCGGGCAGGCGGCGGATGCGCGTCCATCTGCTGCCGTCGAAGGCAAAGCTCTCGTCGTGCGGCATGCGATTCTGCTCGATGAAACCGCCGAAGGCGTACAGGCGATCGTCGAGCGTGGCCACGCCGACGTGATTGGCGCCGCGCGGCAGTTGCGGCAGTTCTTCCCACTGGTCGGTGGCCGGGTCGTAGGCGTGGTGGTACGGCTTGTCGACCCGTTGCTCGGCGTAGCCGCCGACCAGGTGCACGCGGTTCCGAAAGGCCACCGCCCAGGCCATCTCGGTGCGCGGAATCGGCAGCGGCGCGCGCGGTTGCCATCTGCCCTGCACGGCAGCCTTCGGTGCCGGGCTGTCGGTTACCGCCTGCTGCGCGTGGATCTCCGGCAGATCGATACG
>JBFINI010000013.1:0-18935 GCA_041611275.1 Burkholderiaceae bacterium | reverse complement strand
TGGTGCGGTGCCGCCTATCTCGTTTACCTCGGACTGGCAGCGCTGCTTGGCCAACCGTCGCCGATCACCGTCTCGAAAGCGGCGGCGCGCGCTCGTTCCGCCTCATCGACCTACCTTTCAGGCTTGACACTGCAGCTGGCCAACCCGAAGACCCTCGTCTTTTTCGTCGCCATCCTGCCGCAATTCGTCGATCCGCGACTGCCGATCGGCAGCCAGATGCTCTGGCTCGCCGCCGGTTCGGTGATTCCCGAGTTCTTCATCCTCGCCGCTTACGGCTTCGCCGCCTCGCGCGCCGCGCAGCTGGCGAGCGATGCGCGCTATGCGCGCATCACCGATCGCGCTGCCGGCCTGCTGGTGCTGGCCGCCGCGGCAATGGTGTTCAGCGTGGCCAGTCGCTGATTCGCTTCGCAGCGCGCCGCTGACTCTGCCCCAGTGCACTCATGTGCCGGCGCGCGCGAGCACCGGCGCCGAGGCCAACGCACCGAGGGCCTCGGCCAGCGGCAACTGCAGCCAGCGGGCTTGCAATCCTTGCTCGAGCCAGCCGCGCAGCACCGGCTGTGCGGCGAGCAGCGAATTGCCGGGGTCGACGGCCAGCTGCGTGAACGCCGGCTGCAATGTCATCCTGGCGATGTCGCCGGTCAGCAACCATTTGCCGGCATGCACGCCTTCAAGCCGCGATACATAGCCGAGCCGCTCGAGTTCGATCAGCAGCCGCTCGGCCTGATCCTCGAACGAGCGCACCGCGCGCGCCAGCGCCGACAGAGACAGGCGCCCGTCATCCTGCCCTTCGACCCGCGCCTGCAACAGTGCCAGCAGCAGGGCGACTGCAGTGATGAATCGGTTGCCCGCCCGGCGCTCATCGGCAAAACGGGTGGCGCGCAGCATCGGCAAGGTGGCGGCGATCGCCGCGCCGAACAGCAGCGCGTACCAGGACACGAAAATCCAGAGCAGGAACAACGGCACTGCGGAAAACGCACCATAGATGCCGGTGATCGTGCCCGCGCGCATGTAGACGGCAAAACCCTGGCTGAGCAGTTCGCCGAGCGCCGAGGCGACGAAACCGCCGATCAGCGCATCGCGCCAGAGCACCTTTCGATTCGGCACGATTACGTACAGCGCGGCCAGCGCCAGCCCACCGAGCACAAAGGGCGCCAGATCGAGCGCCCACCGCATCAGTCCGCCCGAGCGGGTGGGCGCGCCGCCCGATAGCGACAGCACGTAAGACGTCGCGCTGAGGCTCGCACCAATGGCCAGCGGCCCCAGCGTCAGCAGTGCCCAGTAAACGAGGACTCGCGCGACGACCGACCGCTGCTGCCGCACGCGCCAGATATCGTTCAGCGCCCGGTCGACGGTCAGGATCATGAGCAGCGCCGTGACAAGGAGGAAGGCCAGACCATAGGTGGTCAGACCCGCCGCCTTGGCGGCGAAATCATTCAGGTAGTTGAGAATCGTCGTCGAGATCTGCGGCGGCAGCAGTTCGCGCAGCAGCAGCTTCTCCAGTGCCAGTCGGTATTCGGCGAACAGCGGAAAGGCCGAGAACATCGCCAGCGCCACCGCCAGCAGCGGCACCAGCGACAGCACGGTGGTGAAGGTCAGGCTGCCGGCGACCTGCGCCAGCCGCACGTCAACGGCGCGCCGCGCGGCAAACGCGAACACATCGCGCGCCAGATCGACCCACGGTCCGACGCGTTCAGGCCACTGGTCGATACGCACCAGCGTTCCGATCCAGTCGATCAGCCACGCGCGCGCGCGTTCCAGAACAGAGCTCAACATCGCGTTCCTATAATCGGTCGCTTCGATACTACCGGTCATACAGTGCCTGCCGACGCCGACATCCTTGTGCTGTACTACTCGCGCCACGGCGCGACGCGTCGATTGGCCGAGCTGATCGCGCAGGGCGTCGACGCGGTGCCCGGCACGGCGGCGTGCCTGCGCACGGTGCCGCCAGTGGCGCCGATCGTCGAAGTCGCGGCACCCCCGGTGCCGCCAGAGGGCAGCCCGTATGTCGATCTCACTGATCTCGAACAATGCGCCGGCCTGGCGCTGGGCTCGCCGACCCGCTTCGGCAACATGGCCGCACCGCTGAAGCATTTCATCGACGGCACCGCCGGCCTGTGGCTGTCGGGGGTGATGGCCGGCAAACCCGCTGCGCTGTTCACCTCGACCAACTCGCTGCATGGCGGCCAGGAATCAACGTTGTTGTCGATGATGCTGCCGTTGCTTCACCACGGCATGCTGATTGTCGGCCTGCCGTACACGGAACCTGATCTGAACGAGACTTCCAGCGGCGGCACACCGTACGGCGCCAGCCACCACGCGCGGCTGAACCAGCAGCCGGTGACTGCCGAGGAAAGCCGGCTGGCAATTGCGCTTGGCAAGCGGCTGGCCTCCGTGGCCCTGAAACTGCGCCGATGAGCAGCGCTCGTCCGCTCCGAAGGCTCGCAGTTGCCGCTGTCGAGGTCGTTCATGTCACGAAGGAGCCAAAGTGAGCGAGGCGACAACAACGTCAACGCAGCACCTGGCAACGCGCGTCGCGACCGCCGCCTGGCTGGCGCTGCTGGTGCTGGCAATCCTTTGGGAAAGCCTGCTGGCGCCCTTGCGGCCCGGCGGCTCCTGGCTGGTCTTGAAAGCGGTGCCGCTGCTGCTGCCGCTGCGCGGTGTCCTGCGCGCCGACGTGAAGGCGATGCAGTGGGCGCTGTTGCTGGTGCTGCTGTATGTCGCCGAAGGCAGCTTGCGGCTTGCCGATGAGCCACCCGGCGGTCTGCTGGCAATGATTGAACTGACGCTGGCCTTGCTTTTCTTCTTCGCCGCGATCATCTATCTGCGACCGTTCAAGCAGGCGGCGCGCGCCAGGAATCGACGATGAATCTGCTGCAAGCGTTGCGCGAATCGGTCGGTGCGACGAACGTTCTGACCGGCAATGACGCGGCACCGTACCTGACCGACTGGCGCCAGCGCTATTCCGGCAAGGCGCTCGCCGTTGCTCGCCCGGTCAACGCTGCCGAGGTGGCCGCCGTCGTTCGCGCCTGCGCGGCGGCGCGCGCGCCCATCGTCCCGCAGGGAGGCAACACCGGACTGGTCGGCGGCGGCACGCCGGATTGCTCCGGCAACGCCGTCGTGCTCAGCCTGCAGCGGATGAACCGCGTGCGATCGATCGACACCGCCAACGACACGATGACCGTCGAGGCCGGCTGCGTGCTGCAAATGCTGCAGCAGGCCGCGCGCGAGCGCGGCCGCTTGTTTCCGCTGAGCCTGGCCGCTGAAGGCAGCGCGACGATCGGCGGCAATCTGGCCACCAACGCCGGTGGCACCCAGGTCCTGCGCTATGGCAACGCACGCGAGCTGACGCTCGGTCTCGAAGTCGTGCTCGCCAGCGGTGAGATCTGGACTGGCCTGCGCGCGCTGCGCAAGGACAATACGGGCTACTCGCTGAAGGATCTGTTCATCGGCGCCGAGGGCACGCTCGGCGTGATCACCGCCGCCACGCTGAAGCTATATCCGCTGCCAGTAGCGCAGATGACCGCACTTGCCGCGGTGCCGTCGATCGCCGCCGCGGTGCGCCTGCTCGAAGCAGCACGGGCGGCGGCGGCTTCGACGCTGACGGCGTTCGAAGTGATGGCGCAGGTTTCGCTGCAACACACGGTCGAGACGCTGCCGACACTGCGCATGCCGCTGCCGCTGGCGCAGCCGTGGTACGTCCTGCTCGAGCTGTCCGATGCCGAAAGCGAAGCACACGCCACCGCCACACTCGAGCGCATCCTCTCCGCGGCGCTGGAAGCCGGCGATATCGCCGATGCGGCCGTAGCGCGCTCGCTTGCCGAAGCGCGGGCGCTGTGGGCATTGCGCGAAGGCATTCCGGAAGCGCACGCCAAGCGCGGTGGCAACGTGAAACACGACATCTCGCTGCCGGTTTCGAGCGTGGCCGAGTTCGTCGAATCGACCAACGCTGCACTGCGCAGTGGCTTCGCCTGGATCGAGCCGATCGTGTTCGGACACCTCGGCGACGGCAACCTGCACTACAACATGGGCACGCTCGCCGGCACGCCGATCGATGTTGCGTTTGCGCACGAAGATGCGATCAATGCCGTCGTGCATGACGCGGTGCACGCGCGCGGCGGCTCGATCAGCGCCGAGCACGGCCTGGGGCAGCTCAAACGCGAGGCGATTACCCACTACAAGTCGGCCATCGAGCTCGACCTCATGCGGGCGATCAAGCGGGCGCTTGATCCGCTGGGCCTGATGAACCCGGGCAAAGTGATTTAGCGCTTGGGGCGGCGGCGCGCCATGGGTAGACTGGCCGCACAGTCGACGGAGGCCGAACCATGCGAACCGCTATTCCTCTCGCCTGTGCCGCGCTGCTGGCGGCCGGTCTGGCTGGCCCTGCCGCGGCAATCGTCCGCTGCGAAAGCGCCGACGGCAAGGTCACTTATTCGGACAGCGATTGCCCGCCGAAGACGCGACAGGTGCGCAAGGTCGAAGAGTCGCCACCGGTGGTTGTGCACGAAGGCAGCAAGAGTGCGGCCAACGAGTCCGAACCGCGGCCGCCACTGCGCATCGAAAAAGCCAAGCCGCGCAGACCCGCCAACCCGGTGCAGCAGGATCAGCAGCTGACCGCGCAGATCGCCGCGCAGCAGCGCGACTGCGAGGCGCGCGAACGGCAGCTGCAGCACCTGCGTGACGATCTGGCCGCCGCCCTGCCGTCCAATCGCTCGTCGGCCGAGCTGGACTTGCGCCGCGCGCAGGACGAATACCAGGCGCTCTGCCCGAAGAAGCGATGATCCGCGCGGTCATCGCCGCGGCAATCCTGTCGATCGCGACGACTCCGGCCACGGCGCAGGACGTGCAGCGCTGCGAGACAGCCGACGGCAAGATCAGCTACGCCAATGGCCCCTGCCCGCCCGGCACCCGTGCTGTACGCACGCTGCCGCCGGCCAATGCACCGAGTGCGGCCGACCGGCAGGCTGCGCAGCAGCGGGCAAAGCAGGATGCGGGCAAACTGGCAGTGCTCGAGCGCGATCAGAAAGCGCAGGAGGCGCGCGCGGCACGTGAACAGGAACGCGCTGAAAACGCCACGAAGAAGAAAGAGGCGCACTGCCGGCGCCTGGCAACGCGACTGCGCCATGCCCAGGAAGATCTGGCCAGCGCGCCACTGAAAAAGCGCACCGAAGCGCAGCGCCGCGTCAAACGTGCCGACGAACTGCATGCCGAGGACTGCGGCCCCAAACCGAAGTAACCCCGGCACTTCGCGAGCGTATCGGCCTTCCGGCGCGCCTAGCCTCTGCTGAACTGCGCAACCTGGAGCTCACTAGCCCAGGGCTGCTGGCCGACACCCGCACCCGTACCTGCGCAACCGGCGACGCTTGCCACGGTCGTCGCGCATCGCGCGTCCGGAATATCCGTTGGTCGTCTCGCTCGGCACCAGCGATGCGCACTTGATGCCGTCGAGTGCACTCATGCGGCCATCACGGCCGAGTCGGTCCGGTGCATCGTGAAGAGTCTCGCGGCCGCCTGCAATGCCTGGGCACGGTGCTGCTCGATGAACGCCGGATCGCTGAGCAGCCGTCGCCAGTTGCGCGCCCCGCGCTGGCCGTGATAAAGCCCGAGCAGGTGGCGCAGGATCGCCCGCGGTGCGACGCCGGCATCAGCCTGCTGCGCGAGATACGCGGACATCATTGCCACCACTTGTGCTCGGCTCGGTGGTGTCGTCGTTGCGCCGAAAAGTTCGCCATCAACGGCTGCAAGCAGATACGGGTCATGGTAAGCGGCCCGCCCGAGCATCACCCCGGCCAGAGATCGCAGCGGTTCGGCCGCCTGCGCCAGCGAGGTCAGGCCGCCGTTCAGAATGAACTGCGCGGCCGGGAAATCGCCGGCCAGTCGGTAGACGAATTCGTAGCGCAGCGGCGGCACCTCCCGGTTTTCCTTCGGCGACAGGCCCTTCAGCCAGGCGTTGCGCGCGTGAACGATGAAGACCTCGCAGCCCGCCGCTTGAAGATGGCCGACGAAATCACGCACGAATCCGTAATCCTCGTGCCGGTCGATGCCGATGCGATGCTTCACCGTCACCGGGATCGATACCACATCGCGCATCGCCTTGATGCAATCGGCGACCAGCTGCGGTTCGGCCATCAGGCAGGCGCCGAAGGCGCCGCGCTGCACGCGTTCCGACGGACAGCCGCAGTTCAGGTTGATTTCATCGTAGCCCCAGCGTTCACCGAGGCGCGCACAATGCGCCAGCTCGGCGCGTTCCGAGCCGCCGAGCTGCAGCGCGACCGGATGCTCGCTGCCATCGAAATCAAGATGCCGCGGCACCTCGCCATGCAGCAGCGCCGCAGTGGTCATCATCTCCGTATAGAGCCTCGCATGGCGGCTGAGCCGACGATGGAAATACCGGCAATGCCGGTCTGTCCATTCCATCATCGGCGCGATGCAAAACCGCCATGGCGAGGGTCGACTCGGAGTTAGACTCGGCACAGAACAATGCTCAATGCGGCATTCACGGGCGAAGCCCGATCGCCGCGCAGTCCGAACGGGGAGAATTATGCGACACGACCACGAGCATGCACCGCGCGCCGGTGTTGCCCGCGCCGAGCTTCCGCATCTGCGCCATGCCGAAGGTTCGCGCGCCCGCGCTGGGACGCCGCTCGATGCACTGCGCGAGCGCATCGCTTTCCTGCGCGGCTTCGTCGCCCATCCTGACCAGGTGGGTTCGGTGATCCCCAGTTCGCACGCGCTCGAGCAGCGGTTGGTGCACAGCGCGAGGCTGCTGCGCGCGCGCTGCGTGGTCGAACTCGGTCCCGGCACCGGCGGCACCACGCGCGCCTTTCTGCGCGCGATGCCGTCGGCCGGCCATCTGCTGGCGATCGAACTGAACGATGACTTCGCCACCCGTCTGCGCACATCGATCCGCGACCCGCGACTGTCGATCGTCCAGGGCAGCGCCGAATTCATTGCCCGTTACCTCGCCGAGCAACGGCTGCCGGCACCCGAAGCGGTGATTTCCGGCATTCCCTTTTCGACCATGCCGCACTCGGTGGCCGACCGCATCGCCGGCGAGATCTCCCAGGTGCTGGCGCCGGGCGGCCGCTTCGTCGCCTATCAGGTGCGGGCCCATGTAGCTGATTACGCTGCGCCGTATCTGGGCAAACCGCGCAAGGAATGGGAACTGATCAACATTCCGCCGGTACGCGTGTTCACCTGGACCCGCGCGGACTGACCGCCCCGCCGCGCATCGCTGAGCGCGCCGGCGGAAGCGCACCTGCAGTGCGCTTGTTCATTCAATGCCGATCAACCACTGGATGATCTGCTTGGCGACGAAGCCGAGAATGCCGAAGGCGAGCACGAAGAACAAAATGAACGTGCCGAACCGTCCGGCCTTCGAATCACGTGCCAGCTTGTAGATGATAAACAGCATGAACGCGATGAAGGCGCCGACGCCCCAGGTCATGCCGAATTCGGCGACCTGAGCCTCGGTCAGTCCGAATGGCGTGCTTTCGATCGCCACGCTCACGCCCGCGGCGCGAGCCGCTGTACATCAAGCACGTCGCGGTACGCATACCAGGTGGCGTGCCCGATGATCGGCACCGTAAAGACGAAGCCGATCATCAGGGTGGCCATTGATAACGCGGCGGCCAGCATGATCAGCGCGGCCCAGATCGCCATCGGCACCGGGTTGTCGCCGACCGCACGCACGCTGGCCAGCAATGCCGTGCGCAGGCTGACATGTCGGTCGAGCAGCAGCGGCGCCGAAACCACCGTCAGCGAAAACACCAGCGCCGCGCCGAGCCCGCCGGCAAGCAGCCAAAGAAAGAACAACCACCCGCCCTGCCCGGCCACCGCATAGCGCAGGAAGCGCACCGGCGTGTCGAGCGGTACCGGCACGAACAGCTTGAACAACAACGCCGAGGCCAGAACCCAGGCGGTCGCCGCCAGCATCAGCAGCACGCCGAGCGCAACCAGGGGCCGCGTGCCGCGCCGCCATGCCGCCGCCACATCGCCGAGCGTGGGTCGCTCCCCGGCGGCGCGCCGGCGGCTCAATTCGTACAGGCCGGTAGCCAGGATCGGGCCAATCAGCAGGAAGCCGGTCAGTGCGCCGGGCATCAGCTCCGTCGCCTGCAGCGTCAGCGTCAGGATCGCCAATCCGCCGAGCGCGACGATCACGCCATGCAACAGGCTTGGACCGAAGCACTCGTGCAGGTCGCGCCAGCCGTGTCGCAACCAAGTGACCGGCTGAGTCGGCGCGATCGTTCGCACCGCAGGGAATGCATCTCTCGAAGAATCGGCGGCGCCATTGCTCATGCCCGCATTATCGCGGAGCAGCATGCGTACTCGCCGCACGGCGCCGCGGTTCAGCGCCGCGGCCCGCTCTATGCCTCGCGAGTGATCGGCGGCCGCGAGCGGCCGCGCGACCACTGCAGCGCGATTTCGGTCAGGAATAGCGGCAGCACCCAGGTCACCCAGACAACCGCGGTGGCGGTTTCCGGGCCCAGCGATGCGACGGCAGGCAGCCGCATCGCCAGCCGGCAGACGACGAAGCTGAACGTCAGCACGTAGCTGCGGATCACCCAGTCGCGGTGCGCCTCGATCTGCCGATTGCGGATTGCCCGCCAGGCCATGCCTGCCGCGGCAAACCAGACGATCGCCAGCGTAAAGGTCGCCACGAACAGGCTGCGCGGCGGATGCGTGGCGATCAGCGACAGCACCGCACCGCCGCCGACGCCGATGGCGCCGGTGGTCAGGTAGATCCGCCCGCACCAGCGGTGCACGTTCGGCCGCCAGCGCTGCACGCCGGACCACAACTGCAGCGGGCCGATGAACAGCGGCACCGTACTCGCCGCCACGTGCAGCAGCAGCCAGCCGCCATGCGCTCCGTGGCTTCGATAGCCATCCGCAGAAAATCCAAGCAACGGCGGCGCATGCAGGACCCAGGCGATTGCCGCGACAACCGTGGCGGCAACCAGCGTCCCGATCAGCAGCGGCCTGCTGCGCGAAGAAACGGCTAGGTTGGCCATGGTGGCCCTTTCAGTTCGACGGTATTGCCTTCCGGGTCGGGAATGTAGATCGACGGGCCGCTGCCCTCGGCACCGAACCGCGACACGGTCTCGCCAGCGGTGATATCGAACGACTGCAGCCGTGCGCGGATCGCTGCCTCGTCGAAAGGATCGATACGCAGGCAGAAGTGGTCGAGATTCCTGCCCTCGGCGCCGGGCGCCGCGCCGCCGGTGCGGCCGAGCTTGCCATCGACGGTCACCAGATCAATCAGCGAACGGCCGGCGCGCAGCTGCACCAGACCGAGTTCATCAACGCGACGTTCGACGGCGCACCCGAGAACCCCGCAGTAGAAATCGAGCATCGGCTGCAGGTCGCGCACGCGCAGGACCAGATGATCGATTGCACGGATGCGCAGCATGGCAGGATGCTACTTGGCGGCGGCCGGATTGCGTATCGCGCAGCGATGCAACATGTCCTTTGTGCTGCCGGGACCTCAGGGCGTCGAACCCGGCAAACCGCTGGCCGGATCCCGGCTTGCCCAGACAACGAGACGGTCCCCGGCCGATGCCCGAATTTCAGACCAGCCGAAGGCGAACAATCGGGCGGCCGGCGCGCCGGCACGCGACCACCTCGAAGCCGGTGGCGTCGTACATCGACTTCGCGCCGAACCACATCGAATCATCGGCCGCCCGGGTCCTGCGGTCGACCGGGTATGCCTCGACGATCGTGGCACCGCGCTTGTTCGCATAGGCAACCGCCGCACGCAGCATGGCCTGCGCCACGCCCTGATGGCGAAATTCTCCGGGCACGACGAAGCAGACGATCGACCAGACCGGCTGCTCGTCGACCGGCTTCATCACCGGCGAGCGGGCGAGCTTGCGGAACACCTCGCGCGGGCCGAATGACACCCAGCCGACCGGCGTCCTGCCGCGATAACCGATCAGGCCGGTGAATTCGCCCGCCTCGACCAGCGCTTTCAGCCGCGCGCGGTTGGCCTGCGCGCGCGTGCAGCCGGCCGGCGCGTCCGCCTCGCGGCCGCTGAGCCGGTAGTACATGCACCAGCAGCCGCGCGCGACCGAGCAGCCGCGCGCGCTGAAGACCGTTTCGAGATCAGCCCATCGTTGCCGGGTCAGCGGCCTCGCCTGCAGCGCCGGCACCGCTTTCGTGGTCATTGCCTCATCCTCGATCCGTTGCAGCGAGCACGTGCGCACAGCGTGACGCTTGCGCGCGCACCGTTCTCGACAGTATCCCTGACGGCGGGTCCGTTCGAAAGGTCGTGCGTGTCCAGCTTTTTGGCGGCGCAGCGCAGCGTTCACCGCCCGCGGCTGGTCGGCCGCCATCACCCCTTCGGGGCAGAAGCCGTCAGTCGAAGGCGATAATCGTCCATCGGGCCGGCCCAGAGGAATGGCTGATGAGTTCCGCATTCGAAGGTTTTGTCGACGGCTGTCGTCGCGCACTGGCCGATCGTGCGACGCCCGCCCAGGCGGTCGAAACGATCGTGCCGCTGATGCATGAGTTTCTGCCGCGCGCCAACGGGCTGCTCAGCCACTCGCATCGCCGCTCGGAGCCGGCCCATTACGCGCGCAACGCGATCCTGGTCGGCGAAGAGCTGTCGCTGTACGCGCTGGTCTGGCTGCCGGGACAGTGGACCCCCGTGCACGACCACGGCAGCTGGGGCGTGGTCGGCGTGATCGAGGGTTCGTTGCAGGAGCAGGCCTGGATCCGCACCAGCCCGGACGACGGTCGCAACGAGTCGATCACGCTGCTGCCCGGCGGGGTGCTGCTGCTCGCGCCGGGCAGTGTCACCAGCTTCGTGCCCAATCCGGACCACATCCACGTGACCGGCGTGCCGGCGAGCGGCCGTCCTGCCCTGACCCTGCACCTGTACGGTCGCAACATGAACTCCTTTCATGTCTACGATGCGCGCGCGGGCACCCGCCAGCGGGTCGATGTCGCGCACAACGAAAGCTGAGCGAGCAGACTTGGTCACGCGTCAAAGCTCGGCTTCGGCGCAGCATCCGGACAGGACGGCGCGGCGGTTGGCGATCGTCGACGTCCTGCGCGGCTTCGCGGTCGCGCAGATGATCGTCTATCACTTCATCTACGACCTGAACTACTTCGGCTGGATCAGCGTGGCGATGAACCGCGACCAGCCGTGGATTGGCTGGCGTACCGCCATCGTCTCCCAATTCCTGCTGCTGGTGGGGGTGAGCCTGGTGCTGCGCGCGGCCTACAGGCCCGACTGGCAGGATTTCGCCCGCCGCTGGTTGCAGGTGGCCGGCGCGGCAGTGCTGGTCTCGGCCGGCAGCTGGCTGATGTTTGGACCACGCTGGATCTTCTTCGGCATTCTGCATTTCATCGCCGCAGCGCTGCTCATCGGCCGCCCGGTCGTGGCCATCGGCGCGTGGAATCTGCTGCTCGCGGCGCTGGCGTTCGCGGCCTGGTGGCTCGTTCGTGATCCGACATTCAACGCCTTTCCGGCCAACATCATCGGCTTCGTCACCGAGAAGCCGAGCACGGAGGATTACGCGCCGCTGTTTCCGTGGCTGGCGGCCATGTTCACCGGCATCGGCCTCGGCGCCCTGTGGCACAAACGGGGACTGACGCTGTGGCCGGCACTTCAGCCGCTGAACGAACGGCCACCACGGGTCCTGCTGTGGCTCGGCACCTGGGCATTGACCGTCTACCTGGTGCACCAGCCGATCTTGATCGGCCTGCTATGGATGGTCAGGAGGCTGGCTTGACCGGCACCTTGGCGGCGACCGCGTCGTGGCGCAGCCATTCAGGCTGCAGCGTGATGTGATCGATACCAAAGTCACGCCGCATCAGGAAGCGGACCTGATGCAGGATGACCGGCCAGCGCTCAATGTCGTCGACCAGCACGTGCGCCGACAGCGCACTGCGGCCCGGCACCATGGCCCACACGTGCAGATCGTGCACGTGCACGATGCCCGGGACCTCGGCCAGCGTCTTGCCGACCTTCTGGTAATCGACTCCCCGCGGCACGCTGTCGAGCAGTACCAGCGTGGTTTCGCGCAGCACGCCGACGGTCGAACGCAAGATGAGGCCGCCGACCAGCATCGACAGCAGCGGATCGACCACCAGCGGCCCGCCGAAAAAGATCACGACCCCGGCGAGGATCGCCGCCACCGAGCCGAGCAGGTCGCCCATCACGTGGATCAGTGCCGCGCGCGTGTTGACGTTCTCGCGGTCGCGCGACAGCGCCCAGGCCACCGCGATGTTGATCGCCAGGCCGACGCTGGCGATGCCGAACACCGCGCCGCCTTTGATTGGCACTGGCGTGCCGATGCGATCGAAAGCCTCGAAGAAGATCCAGCCCACCACGCCGAGCATGGCCAGCTCGTTGACGAAGGCAGCGACCACCTCGATGCGCGCCAGCCCGAACGAGTGCCGGTCGGAGACCGGGCGGCGGGCGATGATATTGGCGGCCAGCGCAAACAGCAGCGCTGCCGAATCCGTGGCCATGTGGCCGGCATCGGCAAGCAGGGCGAGCGAGCCGGACCACAGGCCGCCGGCGAGCTCAATCAGCGCATAGCCGCCGGTGAGACCAACAGCGATGGCCAGCGGCCGCGAACCCGACGACCGCGCCATGTGGTCATAGCTGCTGTCGCCGTGGAAATGGCCGGCGAAGTGCTCGTCCTCCGCGTGCCGGTGAGCGTCGTTCATTGAAATGAACTCGCGTGTCGGGCGCTCGACGCCTCGCCGTGCCGACCTGGCCGGGCCGAGCGCCGAATTCCTGATCGCCGTTGCTCGCCCATGTCCACCCTCGCCCGGCTCACCGCCTTAAGCGCCCGGAAGGCGAAAACGCGGCGCTCAACACGATTGCGGCGATCGGCCGTCGCCGATCAAGCCTTCGCTTCGAGCCGCGACAGATGGACGTGGCAGCCGGTCTTGATGCGTACCTCGTCCGGCTTGACCCCCGGGGCCAGTTCG
Source organism: Burkholderiaceae bacterium (assembly GCA_041611275.1). Lineage (GTDB taxonomy): Bacteria > Pseudomonadota > Gammaproteobacteria > Burkholderiales > Burkholderiaceae_F > JADJWR01. The sequence continues at coordinate 5,993 of JBFINI010000013.1, read as the reverse complement.
ACCGCAGTCAGTCCTTCTTTGGTGACGTCGAACACGCCGAGATCGGTAATCAGCCGGTTGACCACGCCCACACCGGTCAGGGGCAGCGTGCACTTCTGCAGGATCTTGTGCTCGCCGTTCTTCGCACAGTGCTCCATCAGCACCACCACGCGGCCGACGCCGGCAACCAGATCCATCGCCCCGCCCATGCCCTTGACCAGCTTGCCGGGAATCATCCAGTTCGCGAGGTCGCCGTTTTCGCTGACCTGCATCGCGCCGAGAATAGCCAGATTGATGTGGCCGCCGCGGATCATCGCGAACGAATCGGCGCTGGAGAAATAACTCGATCCCGGCAGCGCGGTGACCAGCTGCTTGCCGGCGTTGATCAGATCCGCGTCGACTTCTTCCTCGGTCGGGAACGGGCCGATGCCGAGCAGGCCGTTTTCCGACTGCAGCATCACGTTCATACCCGGCGGGATGTAGTTGGCCACCAGCGTCGGCAAGCCGATGCCTAAATTCACATAGAAGCCGTCGCGCAGTTCCCGCGCCGCGCGCTCAGCCATTTCTTCACGGGTCCAGGCCATGATGATGTCCTCCTAAGCTTTGCGCACGGTGCGCTGTTCGATACGTTTCTCCGGCTTGGCGTTGAGCACCAGCCGCTGCACAAAGATGCCCGACGTGTGCACCATGTCGGGATCGATTTCGCCGATCTCGACAATCTCCTCGACTTCAGCGACGGTCACCTTGCCGCACATTGCCACCACCGGATTGAAATTGCGCGCCGTCTTGCGATAGACGAGGTTGCCCTGCTTGTCTGCCTTCCACGCCTTCACCAGCGACACATCGGCGCGGATGCCGCGCTCCATGATGTAGTGACGGCCGGCCCATGCACCGTCAAACTCGCGCACGTCCTTGCCCTCGGCGATCACGGTGCCGTAGCCGGTGGCGGTGAAGAAAGCCGGGATGCCCGCGCCGCCGGCGCGCATCCGCTCGGCCAACGTGCCCTGCGGCGTGAATTCGAGCTCGAGTTCGCCGGACAGGAACTGCCGCTCGAACTCCTTGTTCTCGCCGACGTAAGACGAGATCATCTTCTTGACCTGCTTGGTGGCCAGCAACAAACCAAGGCCAAAGCCATCCACGCCGGCGTTGTTGCTGACGCAGGTCAGGTTCTTCACGCCGGTGTCGCGCAGCGCCGCGATCAGCACCTCCGGAATGCCGCACAGGCCGAAGCCGCCCACGGCGACAGTCTGGCCGTCCTTGACGACGTCGGCGAGCGCCTTCGCTGCCGATGGAAAGATCTTGTTCATCGTGCCCTCCGAATGACCACTGCCAAGAAAAAGTCTAGGAGATCGCCGCGCGCAGCTTCTCCGGCCACGGCACCGACTTGCCGGCCTGGTAGTCGTACCAAACCAAAACGCTGCGGCCGGTCGCATAGACCTCGTCCGATTCGTCGGTGCGGCCGATGGTGATGTCCAGGTCGAGGCTGGTGCGCCCAACGCGGGTGACCGTCTGTTCGATCAGCGCGGTGCCCGGGTAGTTGAGCGCGCGTACGAAATCGCAGGAGCAATGGGCCAGGATCGGCGCGCCTTCGGTCGGCAGCGTCGAATAGCCGAGCTGCTCGAACCACTGGATGCGCGCCTGCTCCATCAGCCGGAAGTAGACGACGTTGTTCACGTGCGCCATGGCATCCATGTCGCCCCAGCGCAGCGGCACCTCGATGCGGAAGGTCTTCATGTCACGCTCAAGCCGTCATCGACGGCGATGACCGCACCGTTGACGAACTGCGACTCTTCGGCCACCAGCAGCAGCAACGTGCCGTCCAGATCCGAGACCTCACCGACGCGCCTTCGCGGCAGCATCTGGACCAGCTTCTGTCCGGCCTCGGTGTCCCAGTGCTCGGCGTTGATCTCGGTGCGGATGTACCCGGGGCAGATCGCATTGACGTTGATGCCGTAGCGCCCCCATTCGAGCGCTTGCGCCTTGGTCATCTGGATCACAGCCGCCTTGCTCATGCAGTACACGCCGATCTGCGGCAGCACACGCAGTCCGGCGACCGAAGCAATGTTGACGATGCGACCACGAAAGTTCGGCTGATCCTTGGCACGGGCGATCATCTGCCGCGCCACCGCCTGCGCCACGAAGAACGAACCGCGCACGTTGGTGCCGAAGATGAAATCGAAATCGGCCGGCGCCACGTCGGCCAGCCGCTGCTGCGTCGATACGCCGGAGTTGTTGACCAGGATGTCGATCGGACCGAGGCTTTTCTCGACTTCCGCGATCGCCGCGTTGATGCCCTCGAGGTCGGTCACGTCGAGCCCGACGACGTGCGCCTCGCCGCCGGTCGACTCGATCTGCGCGCGCAATTCTTTCAGTCTTTCGACGCGGCGCGCGGCCAGCACGACCATTGCGCCGTTTGATGCCAGAACTCGCGCAAATCGCTCGCCCAGACCACTGCTGGCGCCGGTGACCAGCGCGACCTTTTCTTTCAGATTGGTTCGCATCGGACATGCCCTTTCGTGCAGTGCGGCGATGATCGCACATCGGCACCGGCCCCGATGCCGGCGACGGACGACGGCAGCGAAATCGGCAGCCCCAAATAGAATCCTCCCTCCAGCGAAAACCGGGACAATCGACAGCGATCGTCCAAGCGGAGTGGCAATGCAGAACAATGAACGCGAGTCGATGCAATACGACGTGGTGATTGTCGGCGGCGGACCGGCGGGCCTGGCGGCGGCAATCTGCCTGAAGCAACTGGCGGCAGCAAAGAACGGCGACGTCAGCGTCTGCCTGCTCGAAAAAGGCTCTGAGCTCGGCGCGCACATCCTCTCCGGTGCGGTGATGGACCCGATCGCCATCGGCGAGCTGTTTCCGGACTGGAAGGAGCGCGGCGCGCCGCTGAACACGCCGGTCACCGAAGATCGCTTCTACATCCTCACCGAGAACAAGGCGATCTACAACCCGCACTGGCTGCTGCCCAACTGCTTCATCAACGACGGCTACTACATCGTCAGTCTCGCCAACGTTGTGCGCTGGCTGGGCCAGCAGGCGGAGGCACTCGGCGTGGAGATCTTTCCGGGTTTCGCCGCCGCCGAGGTGCTCTACGACGAGCAAGGCGCGGTGCGCGGTGTCGCCACCGGCAACATGGGCATCGGCAAGGATGGCCAGCCGACTGACAACTTCCAGCCGGGCGTCGAACTGCACGGCAAGTACACATTGTTCGCCGAAGGTGCGCGCGGGCATCTGGGCAAGCAGGTGATCGAGAAGTTTCGGCTCGACGAAGGCCGCGACCCGCAGACCTGGGGCATCGGCATCAAGGAGGTGTGGGAACTCGATCCGGCCAAGCACGTGCCGGGACTGGTGCTGCACAGCGCCGGCTGGCCGCTCGATAACGCCACCTACGGCGGCGGCTTCATGTACCACTTCGAGGGCAACCAAGTGTCTCTCGGCCTGGTGGTCGGCCTCGGCTACACCAATCCTTATCTCGAACCGTTCGAGGAATTCCAGCGCTACAAGACGCACCCGACCATCCGCGCCTTTCTCGAAGGCGGCAAGCGCGTCGCCTATGGCGCGCGCGCAATCAACGCCAGCGGGCTGCAGAGCCTGCCCAAGCTGGCCTTCCCCGGCGGCGCGCTGATCGGTTGCGACGCCGGTTTTCTCAATGCACCGCGGATCAAGGGTTCGCACGCCGCGATCAAAAGCGGCATGCTCGCTGCGGACGCTGTGTTCGACGCGTTGGCCGCCGGCCGCAGCCAGGACGAACTGGCGGCCTACCCCGCGGCGTTCGAGGCCAGCTGGCTGCACGACGAACTGCACCGGGCGCGCAACTTCAAGCCGTATCTGGACAAGGGGCTCGTCACCGGCGCGATCCTGTGGGGCATCGACCAGCTGATCTTCCGCGGCAAGGCGCCTTGGACGCTGCACCGCCGCCAGGCCGATCACCAGAAACTGCTGCCGGCGGCGCAGTCGACGCCGATCGACTATCCCAAGCCCGACGGCAAGCTCACCTTCGACAAGCTGTCATCGGTGTTCCTGTCGAACACCAACCACGAGGAAAACCAGCCGGCGCACCTGACGCTGAAAGACGCGTCGGTGCCGGTGGCCAACAACCTGGCGAAGTACGCCGGGCCGGAGGCACGCTACTGCCCTGCCGGTGTGTACGAGTTCGTCAAGATCGACGGCGCCGACCGCCTGCAGATCAACTTCCAGAACTGCGTGCACTGCAAGACCTGCGACATCAAGGACCCGACGCAGAACATCGTCTGGGTCGTGCCCGAGGGCGGCGGTGGGCCGAACTACGCCAATATGTAACGCAACGACGGGCGCGCTGGAAAACGCGATTCAGGACAAAGCGGCCGGAAACGGATCGTTTCAGGCTAGCCACGAAGGCGCGAGCCGAAGACGCCTGCTCTCGACCGTCGAACATGACGCCGCATCGCACTTGCTGACCGTTCACCATTGCACGGATCAGACTTGGTCGCACCATGGCAGTCATCATCAGGCCGGCCGTTGACAGTGATCGAACGGGCATCTGCACCGTGCACGTGCGGGCCATTCGCGAGACCTGTTCTCTTTCGTACTCGCCGCAGCAGATTGACGTCTGGGCCGGTCTCCTCTCGCCGGACACTTACACGGCACTGCTGAAAAAACGGATCATCCTCGTGGGGGCGGATGCCACCGATATCGTCGGGTTTGGTCAGCTCGACCCCGAGAACAGCGAACTTCAGGCCGTCTACGTGCGGCCGGAGCGCCAGCGTCAGGGCATCGGAAGGCGACTGCTGTCCGAGCTCGAAGGCCAGGCCCGTGCGCTCGGGATCAGTCGGCTCGAAGTATCGGCGACCCTGAATGCCGTGACGTTCTACGAGCAGAACGGCTACGCGCCGCGCCGTGCGGCGGTCCACCGGATGCTTTCAGGCCTCGAGCTGCAGTGCCTGCGGATGGAAAAGAGGATCAGAAAGCTCGAACGCCGCCTTCAGCGGCAACGAAGCTGACGACGCACGGCAGGATCTCAGTGTGGCCGCTCATCGACGATCGTTCCCCCGGCGGCCAAGCAGTTTCCTGACCTCATCATCGTCGCAGCTCGTCATGGGCCGCCGCGCCATGAGTGCCAGCTCAAATCCGGACGCGTGAGTTCGCGACCGAGCCCGCGAGCTTTTGGTCGCCGAAGTCGCCGAGCAATTCATTTCGTTACCCCACTCAGCGATCGTGGCGATCTGCGGCAGCCGGCGGCGCATACTTGCACCTTCCCCGCGATTCCGTCGCTGCGGCCGGTAAGTTGGCCGCTCGATTTACGCCGGTTTTCGCCAGGTCGCAGGCACCGATGAACCGGATCTGCGTCGCTGAAATCCATTGAACATATGCATCGATCGTTACTAACCCTGGGCGGTTATCAGATCGCGATGATGGCGAAACATCGCGCACCTATGGTGCTTATCGGCATGATGCTCCTCGGCATCACGCTGGTCGTGCTCGCCAGGGTTGCGTTGATACGTTTTCCGGCGCATCTCGGCTTGCTCGATTGGCCGCCTCATGCAAAGGCTCATCTCATTGGGCAGATAGGCACCACTGTCGCGCTTGCTGTACTGAGCATCGCGGTGCTTGTCGGCACATTTCGAAGCGGGCAACGGTGGCCATGGTGGTGTCTGGCGCTCGTCGGCCTGGCTGTATTCGGTAGCTACTGGATGGCCCGCGCAATGGTTGAACCGAACGTGCCCTGGCACGGCGGAAACACGCCGTTCGCGCCCCTGACCGGGGGTTATTTCGCCGGTCTCGCACTGAGCCGTAGCCATGTCTACGGCAGAAATCAATGAAAGCTGCCGATCGGCCCGGTTCGATCACGCGCCCGGAACCGCGATGACACGCAAACCTGGCGCCGCCGAGCATTTCCTCCTGTGGCTTCGCGTCGCCGCGACACTGGTGGCGTGGGTCCTGATCATCGTCTATGTCCACCGCCTGGGCCACATGTACGAGGAGGAGATCGTGGAAATTCTGCGCTCGCCGCTCCTGCGGATCCTGGC
>JBFINI010000012.1:0-19368 GCA_041611275.1 Burkholderiaceae bacterium | reverse complement strand
AGGCGTGAGAAGCGCAAGAACGAACATCTTCACAACCGTCGTTAGCCAGGGATGTGTAGGTATTCGAGCTTCATGCCGTCAGGATCAGCGAAGTACAGCGCGTAGTAGCCGGGGACGTACGGTTACTCTTGCGGCGCATCGAGAATATCTGCGCCCATCGCTTTCAACTTGTTGGAGAGCGCGTCGACGTCGGCTCGGGATTCAGCCGAGAAAGCGATGTGATGCAGACCTACCTTGTAAATCTGAAAGGAACTGTCTCTGAGATCAGGGTTGGCCTCCCAAAGCGTAAGCATGAAGCCGGGCCCGGCAAACGCGCACCAATGGCATTCGCCGTGCTTGTGGGGCGCCCCCTTACCGCCCATGACCTCTTTGGCGCCCATGGCACCAAGAACTTCCGTGTAGAACGCTTTGGACTTGTTCCAGTCGTTTACCGTCAGCGCAACATGATGGATTGCGGTTGCCGCCATATGCACCTCCGAATGGGCAAGAGCTACACAGGTGCATGATGCTGATTCAGCTTCGCTGAACGATAACGTGAACTAGGGGCTCAGCTACTTTGATCTCGTCTGCGCCGCGTGCCCCATCCTGATCAAGCGACATGCAGAAGTCGTTTAGCTCGGACGGTCGACAGGCTTCCGTGGATACCTCAGTACGCGCCTCGACCGACATTGATCTTTCGGCACCTTCCGCAATCGTCCCGCCTTCGGCTTCGCGGCGGTCCTGGCTGCGTTCTCCGATGCCAGCTTCCGTCCGGACGCTGACCAGATAACCCCGGGCCGGTGCCCCCGTTTCCTACCTTGCGGCGCGTAGCGCGGGACGCAAGCTCTCAGTACAGTCCCTTCGGACCGTCGATGACGGCGCCTTCCATGCGCATCCATTGGCCGTTCACTGGGCGCCACCGGTGCGCGTCCAGACGGGGCTGACCGGCCCGGCCGTCCGGCGGGGGCACGGGTCTGACGTCGCGGCGCCCACGTTGCTCGTAATCGACGGTGAGCCGGTCGATGTGCTCGGGGGTGATCGGCCAGACCTCAAGCCTGACGCGCAGCGTGTCGCCGGACCACTCGTGGCCGACGACACGCATCAACTCGGCTGCCGCCGCCGCGTCACGCATGCCCAAGCCGAGGACCGTAATGTCGTCGATCCGCAGCGTGCGCGCCTCAATCCGGGTCAGACGCAATGAGACTTCCCGCTCGCGCGCCGAGAACGACTCGCCGACCCGATCCTGCGGCTGCAGACCCGGCCCGGACCGCAGGGCTTCGAGACGCTGACGGCGCTGCGTGGCGCGGATATGTCGCCGATCGAGCCTGTTACTGAACGCCGCCACGAAGTTCACATCGACGTAGAACTGCGAAATCTCGCTTGGCAGCGCTTGCTTGCCTGGAGGCGGACCGGTCTGCGCAGAGGCGGCGAGCATTGCGCACGATGCAAGCAGACCCATCGCGACGGCCAAAACTGGAGTCATCGTCGACTCACCTCAAGGTCTCGATACGAAGCAGCGTACTGCGATTGAACGGCCGTCGCATCCGTGCCGGCCTGGCATCGGTTGCCGCGGCAGCAGTCTGCTATCAGGCGAAGCGGCGCTCGGCAGCCAATGCCGGGAGTCGGGCGACGCCTGCCGCGCGAACGCCGTTCCGGGGAAGTTGTGCCGACGGCCTTGAACCCGCGGCCAGAAGCGCCACGGCTCGTCTTCTTCGAGCAGAGTCGTGATGCGGCACTTCTGATTCGGTGCCTCTAGACGATCGTTCCTTCGCCGCCGAGGCCGAACCGGGCAGTCAGCTCGGCCCAGATCGCCGGCGTGCAGTTGCGCTCTGCGATGGGACGCAGGCGACGCCACTGGTCGGGAGAACACGCATGCTGCAGTCCCCATACGAACACGCGCGTGGCGACGTTCGCCGGCTGCCCGGCGGAACCGTGCCGGCTCAGCATGTGCACGACCCAGCCGATGTACCAGTCGAAGTCCGGCAGGCCCTCGCTCGGCACCAGCAAGCGGTCGTGAACGACGCGGGCGCGCGCTTCGGGTGTGGCGGCGGTCTTCATCACCAGCGGCATCATGATCTCTTCCTCGTGCGCAAGGTGATGCAGGTGCTCTTGTTTCCAGGCTGTCCAGGCGACGCGCAGCGCAGCGATGTCAGCCGTACCGAGCGCCGCATCCACCGCAGCCGCGAGTCGCAAGTCTTCCGCATGCTCTGTCGGCAACTGTGCAGAAGTGACTGCGCCGGCGCCGACTTCGTCGAGCAGCGCGAACATGGCGTCATCCTCCATCGCCATGTGCACGGCGAGCGCACGCTGGAACGTCTGCCATTGCGCGCGAAAGGCAGCCGTATCGCCCGCATCGAGATTCTTCGCCTGCAAGTCGATGCTCGCGCGCAGTGCCTCGTGCGCATTGCGCATGATGGCGAACGGCATCGGCTTGGGCGGCTCGGAGCCCGCAGCCTGGGAGGGGCTCTTGTCGTCTGTCATGTATTTCAGGTTAGTGCAGACCTGCGCGGGTGGCCATCACATATCGGACGAACCGAGTTGCATCGCAGTGCAACTAAAGTTTGCGTTCAATACTGACCCGCATCGGCGGGATCTGACCGCGGCTTCATGCGCGCGCTACCGTCGCCGCCTGGAACCGAATTGCACCGTCCTGCGTCTTGCGGGTCAGGAGGGCAGATGGCCGTTTCAAGGCAATTCTTCGAGGCGCAGGTCGTGGCCCTGCTGGGGCCGCTGCAGGGCGTGGCCCGCCGGCTGACCTGCAACGACGCCGACGCCGAAGACCTGGTGGCCGAGACGGTGACGCGGGCGTGGCGGGCGCTCGATTCGCTCGAGTGCGAAGAGGCATTCAAGTCATGGATCTTCCGCATTCTGAACAACACCTTCATCAGCGAACTGCGCCGTGCCGGCGCGCGGCCGAAGCTCGAGGCGGTCGACTGCGACGATGCTGCCGAGGACGAAGAACCCGACTTTTCGCTGTTCGAGCAGATGCATCAGCCGTTCCTGCTGTGGTTCAGCAATCCGGAGCAGGAGTTCATCAACAAGCTGCTGCGCGAGGATCTCGACCGCGCGCTGACCGCGTTGCCCGAGGAATATCGAATCGTGGTCGTGCTGTCCGATCTCGAGGAGTTCAAGTACGGCGAGATCGCCGAGACGCTCGGCATCCCGATCGGCACCGTGCGTTCGCGGCTGGCCCGGGCGCGCGGCGCCCTGCAGAAGGTTCTGTGGGAGCAGGCGCGCGACTGCGGCTTGAAGCGAGCCGCTGCGCCGGCGGTCCGGGCCGAGCGTGCGGAGACCACACACAGCCCTCATGCCCGGCTTGAACCGGGTGAAGGCAATTCTGGGGAATTCCGATGACCGATCGGCCGATCGATTGCGAACAGGCGCTGAAGCAGATCTTCGAGTTCATCGACCATGAACTGCGCGACGGCGATCGCGATGCGATGCAGCGCCATCTGCATACGTGCCAGAGCTGCTTTTCTCGCGTTGAGTTCGAGCGCCTGCTGAAGGAAAAAGTCGGTGAGCTGCGCGACGAAGAGGCCAGCCCGCATGTCAGCCAGCGCATCAAGCGATTGCTGAAGAGTTTCTGATCTGCTCCGGGCAGGAAGAAGAAAGGAGGGGACATGGTTGCGTTCGTCAGCCACAAGCGCGAGGCGATTCACCGCGCGGTGCGCGACATGTACACGGCGGTGGCTACCGCCCCGCAACAGTCTTTTCATTTCCCGACCGGACGCAGGGCCTGCGACGTTCTCGGCTATCCGCAGCAGCGCATCGCGGACTTGCCCGAGGCCGCGGTCGAGTCGTTTGCCGGCGTTGGCTATCCGTTCGCTGCCGAGGTGATCCGCAAGGGCGATTGCGTGCTCGATATCGGCTCGGGCTCGGGCACCGATGCGCTGATCAGTGCCCGTCTAGTCGGTGCGGGCGGCCACGTCTACGCGCTCGACATGACGGCGCCAATGCGCGCGAAGCTGCAGGCCGCGGCCGCCTCGGCCGGGGTGACGAATCTCGAAACGCTGGACGGTGACGCCGAGGCGATACCGCTGCCGGACCAGTCGGTCGACGTCGTGACGACCAACGGCGTGCTTAATTTGGTGCCCGACAAGCCGCGCGCGTTCGCCGAGATCCATCGGGTGCTCAAACCCGGCGGCCGCTTGCAGATCGCCGACATCGCGCTGGCCAAGCCGGTCGCCGAGCGTTTTCGGCAGGATCCGCAGATGTGGGCCGAATGCGTGGTCGGCGCGGTCGACGAGGAGCGCTATCTGGCGATGTTGCGCGAGGCCGGCTTTCAAGGCGTCGAGCGGCTCGGTCAGTTCGACTATTTCGGCCTCAGTTCGAACGCGAAGACGCGCGAGGTGGCGGGGCTGTTCAATGCGCACGCGATCACGCTGCGCGCGGTCAAGCCGACGACAGTGGCGGCGACGGCAACTTCCGGCCGCCGCGCCGTCGTCAACCTGCTGCGCGAGGTTGCCGGCGTCGCCGCAGCGATGGTGGCGTGGTTCGTCTGCGCCGGCGTGCCGGCGTTGCTGGCGGCGTTCAGCGCGATCGGCGCCGCCGGTCTGGCCCAGCACGCCTTCATGGTCCCCGCCTTTGCGGCGCTGCTCTGCGTCAGTGTCTTTCTGCTGTGGCGATCCGGCTGGCTGCGCAATGATCTGCGGCCATTCTGGCTGGCACTGGCCAGCGCCGCGTTCGCCATCGTTACCACCTGGCTGTCGCTGGTGAAAATCTACCCGATGCCCGGCTGGTGGTCGTACCTCGGCGTGGCCGGGCTGGTCGGTGCGAGCCTGTGGAGTTTTCGTATGGCTCGTCGACCGGGAAGTTGCGTCGATGAGATGGTTCGCGAAGCGCAGTGGCGCGAGCGATGGGGCAGCGGTACGCAGCGCTTGGCGAGGTTCATGCTCAGCGGACTGCTGGTCGTCGCGGCGCTTGTCGGTCTGTATACGTCGGTCGTGGTGTTTGCGCCGACATGAAGCTCTTGTTGTCTGGCGAAGCGCGCCGCTAGGGCATGTACTGCCCGCCATTGACCTCGATGATCTGGCCGGTGACGTAGCCGCTCAACTGATCGGAGGCCAGATACAGGAAGGCGCCGGTGCATTCGTCGGCGGTACCCAGTCGACCCATCGGGATCGTTGCCTTGAACGCCTCGAGCTGCTGTTCGGTCGAGTGGCGGTCGTGCAGCGGCGTGATGATCACTCCCGGCGCCACGCCGTTCACCCGAACGCCGTCGCCGACCAGTTCCTTGGCCAGGCCGCGGGTAGCGGTGCTGACGAAGCCTTTTGATCCGGCGTACAGCACGGCCCCCGGGCCACCGCCGTGGCGCGCCGCCACCGAGGTGACGTTGATGATGTTGCCCTTGCCCTGGCGGCGGAAGTGCGGCAGGCAGGCGCGGCACATCGTCAGCATCGACAGCACGTTCAGCCGCAGCATGTGCTCGAACGTCGCGTCGGTCAGGTCGGCGATCGGCACCCGGCGCACGAGGTCGCCGGCGTTGTTGATCAGCACGTCGACGCGGCCGAGGGTCTGAACCGTTTTATCGACCAGCGCGAGCAGCGCCTGCGTGTCGGTCGCGTCGGCCTGCGCGGTGATTGCTTCACCGCCGCTTTGGGTGATGTCGGTGGCGACCTGCTGCGCCGCGGCGGCGTTCGTGTTGTAGTGGACGACGACCCTGGCGCGGTTGGCACCGAACGCGCGCGCGACCGCCGCGCCGATGCCGCTGCTGGCGCCGGTGATCAGCACGACCTTGCCCTGCAGGTCTTCAATCATTGCGGTTCTCCGTCATGCGCAGAAGGTTCGGGGGGGGCAAGGCGACCTTGGTCGGCCGCCGCAGTGACACTGGCGATCAATGCGGCCGCTGCTGGCCGCAATTCAACGGCGACGAGTACTTGCGCGCTAGCGCCCCGGCCAGGCGGTGACCTTCTGCTTCTGCTCGCCCAACCCGTGGATACCCAGCGTGACTGTGTCGCCGGCTTTCAGGAACTGCTGTGGCTTCATGCCCATGCCGACGCCGGGCGGCGTGCCGGTGGTGATGATGTCACCCGGCATCAGCGTCATGAACTGGCTGATGTAGCTGACCAGATGGGCGACGCCGAAGACCATCGTCTTGGTGTTGCCGCGCTGGCGCTTCTCGCCGTTCACATCAAGCCACATCTCGAGATTCTGCGGATCGGTGATCTCGTCGGTGGTGACCAGATACGGACCGATCGGCCCGAAGGTGTCGCAGCCTTTGCCCTTGTCCCATTGGCTGCCGCGCTCGAGCTGGAATTGCCGCTCCGACACATCGTTGACGACGCAGTAGCCGGCCACGTGCTTCAGCGCGTCGGCCTGCTCGACGTACTGCGCCTTGGTGCCGATCACCACGCCAAGCTCGACTTCCCAGTCGGACTTGACGGAGTTCTTCGGCAGCACGATGCCGTCGTTCGGCCCGGTGATGCAGGTGGTCGCTTTCATGAAGACGATCGGCTCGGCCGGCACCGGCATGTTCGATTCAGCGGCGTGATCGGAGAAATTCAGGCCGATGGCGATGAACTTGCCAATGCCCGTGTACGGCACGCCGAGCCGCGGCGTGCCACGCACCAGCGGCAGCTTGGCCGGATCGAACTTGCGCAGGTGCGCCAGGCGGGCGGGCGCCAGCACGCTCGAATCGATGTTGCTGAGGATGCCCGCGAGGTCGCGGATGCGGCCTTCGGCATCGAGCAGTCCGGGTTTCTCGCGGCCCGACGGGCCATAGCGCAGCAGTTTCATGGAATCTCCCAGAAGAAAATGTTTGTCTGGCGAAGGTGCGCGGCTACAGGCTCATGCCGCCGTCAACGAAGAGGGCCTGTCCGGTCATGAAAGACGATTCATCGGACACCAGGAAGACAAAGGCCTCGGCGAGTTCCTCGGCCGTGGCCAGGCGCCCCATCGGCTGGCGGGCAACGAAGTCCCTGCGTGCCTGGACCGGATCGGTGAAGGCATTGATGCGCTCGCCGAGCGACGGCGTATCGACCGTGCCCGGGCAGATGCAGTTGACGCGGATGCCCTGCTGCACATGGTCGATCGCCAGCGCGCGCGTGAAGCCGGCCACCGCTGCCTTGCTCGCCGTGTAGGCGAGCCGGTTCGGAGCCGCCTTGTTGGCGCCGACCACCGAGGCCATGTTCAGAATCACGCCGCCGCCGGCAGCGATCATCTTCGGCAGCATCGCCTTGGTCATGACGAAGTGGCTCCGCACATTCAGATCGAAGCTGCGGTCCCAGTCGGCGATCGCGCAATCGAGGATCGAACCCTGGTGCACCCAGCCGGCGCAGTTGAAGAGAATGTCCACCGCGCCGGTGCGCTCGACGAAGGCCTGCACCGCCTTGTCATCGAGCACGTCGAGCCGCTCGGTACGGATGCCCTCGCGGCCGTCGAGTTCGCGCAGCAGCGCCTCGTTGACGTCGGTGGCGATGACCCGTGCACCTTCGCGCGCGAAGGCCAGCACCCCAGCCCGCCCCATGCCTTGCGCGGCAGCCGTGACCAGCGCGGTCTTGCCGGACAATCGTCCGCTCATCAGTCGGTTTCCTCTCCTGCCGCCTCGGCGTGCCTGGCGGCAAAGCGCGGCTTGACACCGCGCAGTCACCGTGTGAAGCTCGCCGGGAAAATTGGCCTGACCACTTTACCAGTGGCCCAGTCTAAGCGGCACCCCCGGCATTGTCCAACGCGCCGGCTGCGTCGCACGCTGCCAGCACCACGAGAGACAATACCCGCCCCGACTGCGCATGCCGATCCAGATTGTCGAACCACGCCGACTCTACCGGCAAATTGCCGATCAGATTGCGGCGCTGATCCGCCGCGGCGAGTACAAGCCCGGTGCACGGCTGCCCCCCGAGCGCGACCTGGCCAAGAAGCTTGGGGTCAGCCGCCCGTCGGTCCGTGAAGCGCTGATCGCGCTCGAAGTCGAGGGCTTTGTGGAAGTGCGTATCGGTTCGGGTGTTTATGTCGCCGATGCACGGCGCATGTCGTCGCGGCGGCCGGTATTGCCGCCCGATTCCGGGCCATTCGAGCTGATCGACGCGCGTCGCTTCGTCGAGTCCGAGTGTGCGGCGCTTGCTGCGCGCCACGCGACGGCAACGCACATTCGGCAGATGCGCTCGGCGCTGGCCTCGATGAAGCGCGACCAGCGCAAGCACGTGGTGCCGCTGGACGGTGATCACCTGTTCCATCTGTGCATCGCCGAGGCGAGCGGCAACAGCGCGCTGGCACTGCTGGTGCGCACGCTATGGGCGCAGCGCACCGGTCCGCTGTTCCTTCAGCTCGAGCATCACTTCGACACGCCGGCGCTCTGGCGCGCGGCGATCGAGGAGCACGAAGCAGTGCTAGCAGCCATCGAGTCGCATGATCCGGCAACGGCGCGGACAGCGATGCGGCGGCATCTGATGCACGCGGGCAATCGCTTCAAGCGAAGTTTTGGCAATCCGGCCGGCGCGCGCGGGCCCGCGGCCTGAATGGACGAACAAGGGGAAGGGGCGATGAGCACAGGAAACGCCGGAACTCGGGCTGATGCGCCCTCCACGGTCGATGAACTCGGCGAGGTGATGGATGCCGAAGGGCATTTCCACCTCACCGATGCGCCGATCGACATCTCGCGCTACCGATTCGAGGACTGGATTGCCCTCGTCTTCTTCTGGTTGCTCGCCGGCGTCATCTTCCATCAATTCTTCACCCGTTACGCGCTGAACGACTCGGCCGCCTGGACCGAGGAGATCGCCCGCTACCTGCTGATCTGCGTGGTGTTCGTCGGCGCCGCGATCGGCGTGCGCAAGAACAACCACGTGCAGGTCGATTTCTTCTACCGCATCCTGCCGCGGCCGCTGATGCGGCTGCTGTCGACGCTGGTCGATCTGTTCCGCATTGCCTTTCTCGGCTATGCAGCGTGGCTGACCTGGGAGCTGATGCAGCGCATCGGCGGCCAGGTGATGTCGATCATCGACTGGCCGATCGGGCTCGTTTATGGCGTCGTGCTGTTCGGCTTCGTGTTGATGACCATTCGCGCGTTGCAGGTCGCGATCATCAACTTCAAGCGTGGCGCCTCGGTGCTCGAGCAGCCGGAACTGGCGGAGCATCACTGATGGGCCCCGGCGGTTTCAAACTGCTGTTCCTTGGCATGATGGGCGCCGGCGTGCCGGTGGCCATCGCCATGGCCGGCGCCTCCCTGATCTACGTGATGATCAGCGGCGTGGCGCCGGACTTCGTGGTGATCCACCGCATGGTCAGCGGTGTCGATTCGTTCCCGTTGCTGGCGGTGCCATTTTTCATTCTGGCCGGCAACCTGATGAATTCGGCCGGCATCACCAACCGCATCTACAACTTCGCGCTGGCGCTGGTCGGTTGGCTCAAAGGCGGCCTGGGCCACGTCAATATCGTCGGCTCGATGGTGTTTGCCGGCATGTCCGGCACCGCGATCGCCGATGCGGCCGGACTGGGCACCATCGAAATCAAGGCGATGAAGGACCACGGCTACTCCACCGAGTTTGCGGTCGGGGTCACCGCCGCCTCAGCCACGCTGGGGCCGATCATTCCGCCCTCGCTGCCTTTCGTGATCTACGGCATGTTCGCCAACGTGTCGGTCGGCGCGCTGTTTCTTGCCGGGCTGATGCCCGGCCTGGTAATGGCGTTGCTGATGATGGGCACGGTCGCCTATTTCGCGCACAAGAACGGCTGGGGCGGCGACATCAAATTTCAAATGGGCCGGCTCGCCAAGGCGATCATCGAACTGGCGATCGTCGCCGCCTTTCCGGTGGCAATCTGGTACGCAACCGATGCGGGTGTATCGCCAAATCTGGCCGTCGCGATTGCCCTGGCGCTGCTGCTGACCGCAGACAAGCTGTTCAACTTTGAGGCCGTGCTGCCGATCCTGACTCCGGTGCTGCTGATCGGCGGCATGACGGCGGGTGTGTTCACCGCCACCGAAGGCGCGATTGCCGCCTGCGTGTGGGCGCTGTTTCTCGGCCTGTTCTGGTATCGCACGGTGACGTGGAAGATGCTGGTCAAAGTGTCGATGGACACTATCGAGACCACTGCCACCGTGCTGTTCATCGTCGCTGCGGCGTCGATCTTCGGCTGGATGCTGACGGTCACCCGCACGACCGAGCTGGTCGCCGCCTGGGTACTCGGTTTCACCCAGGAGCCGTGGGTGTTCCTGTTGCTGGCCAATCTGCTGATGCTGTTCGTCGGCTGTTTCCTGGAGCCGACGGCGGCAATCACCATCCTGGTCCCGGTGCTGCTGCCGATCGTGCAGCAACTGGGGATTGACCCGGTGCAGTTCGGGCTGATCATGGTGCTGAACCTGATGATCGGGTTGCTTCATCCGCCGATGGGGCTGGTGCTGTTCGTGCTGGCGCGGGTATCGAAGCTTTCGTTCGAGCGTACGACGATGGCGATCCTGCCGTGGCTGCTGCCGCTGCTCGCCACGCTGGTGCTCGTGACCTATGTCCCGGCGATCAGTTTGTGGTTGCCGAGGTTGTTCTTGTAAGAAGTCGTCGTCCCGGCGCAGGCCGGGGCGACGATGCAAAAAAGGGGAATTCTCATGTCCGCTGTCATTTCCGAACCTCTGGTCAGTCCGGTGCTGCGCCTGCATCCGAACGACGACGTGGTGATCGCCCGCCGCCAGCTCGTTTCCGGCACGCAGCTCGCCGAGGAGAAGGTCACCGTCACCGGCCTGGTGCCGCCGGGGCACAAGCTGGCGGTGCGCGCGGTCGCCAAGGGCGCGCCAGTGCGCCGCTACAACCAGATCATCGGCTTCGCCAGCCGCGACATCCGGCCGGGTGAGCACGTTCACCTGCACAACATGGGCATTGGCTCCGAGCATGGCGCCTTCGAACGTGACTACGCCTTCTGCGCCGACATGAAGCCGACGGCGTTTGTGGCCAATCCGCGCACGTTCCGCGGCATCGTCCGCGAAGACGGCCGCGTCGCCACGCGCAATTACATCGGCATCCTGTCGAGCGTGAACTGCTCGGCCACGGTTGTGCGGGCGATCGCCGACCAGTTCCGCCGCGACGTCTTTCCGCAGGCGCTGGCCGATTTTCCGAATGTCGATGGCGTCGTCGCGCTCACCCACGGCACCGGCTGCGGCATGGACATGGGCGATGCGATGACGGTGCTACGGCGAACGCTCGGCGGCTACGCCAAGCACGCCAACTTCGGCGCGGTGCTGGTGATCGGCCTCGGTTGCGAGGCCAACCAGATCACCGCGCTGATCGGCGCCGAGGGACTGAAGGAGGGCGAGCGGCTGCGCAGCTACAACATGCAGGAGGTCGGCGGCACCGCCAAGGCGATCGAGCGCGGCGTGGCGCTGATCCGCGAGATGCTGCCTGCCGTGAGTCGCGTCACTCGCAGCGAGGTACCAGCCAGCCACTTGACGCTCGGCCTGCAGTGCGGCGGCTCCGACGGTTACTCGGGCATCACCGCCAACCCGGCGCTCGGCAATGCGGTCGACCGGCTGGTCGCGCACGGCGGCACCGCAATCCTGTCGGAGACGCCGGAAATTTACGGCGCCGAGCACCTGCTGACGCGGCGTGCGGTCTCGCGCGAAGTGGGCGAGAAGCTGATCGAGCGCATCAAGTGGTGGGAGGACTACACCGCGCGCAATCGCGGCGAGATGAACAACAATCCGTCGCCGGGCAACAAGGCCGGCGGGCTGACGACGATCCTCGAAAAATCGCTCGGCGCGGTGGCCAAGGGTGGCACCACCAATCTGGTCGACGTCTTCGAATACGCGCAACCCGTCACGTCCAAGGGCTTCGTCTTCATGGACACGCCGGGTTACGACCCCGTTTCGGCGACCGGGCAGGTCGCCGGCGGCGCCAACATGATCGTCTTCACCACCGGTCGCGGCTCGGCCTACGGCTGCGCGCCGTCGCCGTCGCTGAAACTTTCGACCAACAGCGAGCTGTGGCAACGGCAGGAAGAGGACATCGACATCAACTGCGGCGAGATCACCGACGGTGCGGCGACCGTCGAGTCGGTCGGCGAGCGGATCTTCGAGATGATTCTCGCGACCGCGTCGGGACAGAAGTCGAAGAGCGAGGCGTTCGGCTATGGCCAGCAGGAGTTCGTCCCCTGGCAGGTGGGGGCGGTGATGTAAGGGCAGATTTGCAGGTACGTCGCCCCGGCGCAGGCCGGGGCCCAATTTTAGGCGCTGCACATTGGGTCCCGGCCTTCGCCGGGACGACATCGAGGCGCATTGGAGAAAGGAGAGGCACGATGAAGTTGAAATTGATCGCAACGTTCGCTGCGCTGGCGCTTGCCGCCGGCCTGGCGCAGGCGCAGACCAAGCTGAAGTTCGCGCATGTCTACGAGGTATCCGAGCCGTATCACACCGCCGCGCTATGGGCGGCCGAAGAAATCGGCAAGCGCACCAGCAACCGCTACCAGGTCGAGGTGTTCCCGGCGTCGACGCTGGGCAAGGAAAGCGACATCAACCAGGGCCTGATGCTCGGCACGGTCGACATCATCTACACGGGCCAGTTGTTTGCCGGACGCGCCTTTGGCCCGGTGGCCATCGGCGGCGCGCCGTTCATGTTCCGCGACTTCGATCATTGGAAGGCGTACCGTGAAAGCAGCCTGTTCCAGGAACTGGCCGAGGGTTATCGGAAGAAAAGCGGCGGCAACAAGATGCTGGCCATGACTTATTACGGCGAGCGCCATGTCACGTCGAACAAGGAGATCCGTAAACCCGAGGACATGAAGGGCCTGAAGATCCGCGTGCCCGATGCGCCGCTGTATACGATGTTCCCGCGCGCCGTGAGTGCGAACCCGACACCGATCGCCTTCGCCGAGGTTTACCTGGCGCTGCAGAGTGGCACCGTCGACGCGCAGGAAAATCCGCTGCCGACGATTGACGCCAAGAAGTTCTACGAAGTGCAGAAGTTCATCGTGCTGACCGGTCACATCACCGACGCGCTGATCTCGGTCGTCGGCGGGCCGACCTGGAACAAGCTGTCGGACGCCGACAAGAAGATCTTCGAGGCCGTGCTGAAGGAAGCAGCTGCGCGCGCCACCAGCGAGATCATCGAGGCCGAGAAGAAGCTCGTCGCCGAGTTCGAGAAACGCGGCAAGACGGTGATCAAGGTCGACCGCAAGCCGTTCCGCGAAGCGACGGTCAAGCTGCACAACGGGCCGGACGCGACCTGGGACAAGGCAACGTACGACAAGCTGCAGGCGCTGAAGTAGACACGGAAGAAAAGGAACGCGCCGGCCGCCGGAGAGGCGACCGGCGCGTCTCTTGTTGCCCTCAACGTCGCAACGCCAAGGCGACGCGGGTTTGCGTTCGAAGGTGCGTCAAGGCAGCGTGTAGGCGGTCTTCACCGTCGTGTAGAACTCGGCTGCATAGCGACCCTGCTCGCGCGGCCCGTAACTGGAGCCTTTGCGACCGCCGAAGGGCACGTGGTAGTCGACGCCGGCAGTGGGCAGGTTGACCATCACCATGCCGGCTTCGGCATTGCGCTTGAAGTGCGTCGCGTACTTCAGGCTGGTGGTGCAGATGCCGGCGCACAGCCCGAACTCGGTGTCGTTGGCCGTGGCCAGTGCCGCTTCATAGTCGCGAACGCGCTGCACCGCCGCCACTGGGCCGAAGATCTCCTCGCGCGCAATCCGCATCTGGGGTGTGACGTCGGTAAACAGCGCCGGCGCCATGTAGAAACCCGGCGTGGCGCGCTTGAGCAACTCGCCGCCGCAGACGAGTTGCGCGCCCTCCTTGCGGCCGATCTCGATGTAGGAGCGGTCCTGGTCAAGTTGGCTTTGGTCGACCACCGGGCCGACGTGCGTTTCCGGCTTCAGCGCGTCGTCGACGACGAGCTGGCCGAGGCGCTTTTGCATCGCCTCGACGAAGCGATCGTGGATGCCTTCGGTGACGATCAGCCTCGAGGATGCCGTGCAGCGCTGGCCAGTGGAGAAATAGGCGCCGTTGACCGCGCATTCCACCGCAGTCGCCAGGTCTGCATCGTCTAGCACGACAAGCGGATTCTTGCCGCCCATCTCGAGCTGGAACTTCTTCATGCCGGCCACGCAAGCCGCGGCGACCTTGCGACCGGTGGCAACCGAGCCGGTGAAGGTGATCGCGGCGACATCCGGATGATTGAGCAGTGCTTCCCCGACCACCGAGCCGCGCCCCATCAGTAGGTTGAACACGCCGCTGGGCATGCCGGCACGGACGATGATGTCGGCGAGCTGATGGGCCATCCCTGGCACGAGATCGGCTGGCTTGAAGACGACGCAATTGCCGTAAGCGAGCGCCGGCGCGATCTTCCAGGCAGGAATCGCGACCGGGAAATTCCACGGCGTGATCACGCCGATGACGCCAACCGGCTCGCGCGTGATCTCGACATCGATGTTCGGGCGCACGGACGGCAGCTTCTCACCGGCCAGCCGCACGCACTCGGCGGCGAAGAAGAGAAAGATCTGTCCGGCGCGCGCCGTCTCGCCGATGCCTTCAGCGAGCGTTTTGCCTTCCTCGCGCGACAGCAGCCGACCGAGTTCGTCCTTGCGGGCGAGAATCTCGTCACCGACGCGCTTCAGGATGTCGTGTCGCTGCTGCACTGACGAGCGCGACCACGCCGGGAAGGCTGCTTTCGCCGCGGCGATTGCGCGCTCGGCGTCAGCGCGGCTGGCGCGCGCGTAGCGGCCGATCACGTCATCGGTGTTCGACGGGTTGATATTTGGCGCCGCTTCTGCGCCGACTGTCCATTCGCCGGCGATATAGTTTTTTCCATCCATGGCTGGTTTCCTTTCTCGTTGCGCCCCTATGGCAGGCGCTTGGTTTCGATTCGTCGGTTGCCGATTCGTGGCGCTGCCTGAAAAGGTGCAGCGGCCGCGCGCTACAGGCCTCCTATACGACCGGCGTCAGCAGCTTGCCGTCGCGGAAGAACGAACGCAGGTTGTCGAACACGAGGTCGGCCATGGCCTTGCGCGTCTCGTGCGTGGCGCTGGCGATGTGCGGCAGCAGCACCACGTTGTCGAGTGCCAGCAACGCCTGGGGCACGTTCGGCTCGTCTTCGAACACGTCGAGCGCCGCACCTGCAAGGCGTTTGTTGACCAGCGCGTCGACCAGCGCAGCTTCGTCGACAATCGAGCCGCGGGCGATGTTGACTAGAAAGCCTTTCTCGCCTAGCGCGCCGATTACCTCGCGCGAAATCAGCTGCCGTGTCTGCGCGCCGCCGGCCGTGGCCACGACAAGGAAGTCCGCCCAGCGCGCGAGTTCGATGGGTGACGCGGCGTATTCGTAGCCGAGGCCGGCCACCGGCGAACGGTTGTGGTAGCGGATGGCCATGTCGAATCCCGTGGCGCGCTTGGCGATCGCCTGGCCGATGCGCCCGAGCCCGACGATGCCGAGCCGCTTGCCGCTGAAGCGGGTCGCCAGCGGAAACTGGCCGCGCAGCCAGTCGCCGCGTCGTACGAAGCGTTCGGCCGCCGAAAGGCCGCGGGCGACGTCGAGCAACAGGCCGAGCGCAAGATCGGCCACACAATCGGTCAACACGTCCGGCGTGTTGCTGACCGCCACGCCGCGGCGGCGAGCAGCCTCGATGTCGATGGTGTCGAAACCGACGCCGAAATTGCCGATTACTTTCAGGTTCGGCAATGCCTCGATCAGCGCCGCATCGGCGCCGAAGCGTGCCGATGTGGCCACGCCGACGAATTTGGCGCCATGCTTGGTGAGAAATGCTTTCGGCTCGGGCTCGTCGACCAGCAGGTGAACATCGAACTCGTTCGCGAGTGCGCTTTCCAACGAGGGCATCAGCCGGCCAATTTGCAGGATTCTGGGTTTCATGGTCAGTAGATCGAGGGCTCAGCCACCGGCGCGCCGAACGAGGTTTCAAGAAAATCGAAGTCGCAGCCCTGGTCGGCCTGCAATATGTGCTTGCTGAAAACCCAACCATAGCCGCGTTCGTAGCGAGGCGGCGGCGGTGTCCACGCCGCCTTGCGGCGTGCGAGTTCGGCGTCGCTGACCTCGAGATGAATGCGGCGGCCGGGCACGTCGACGGTGATCAGGTCTCCGGTTGCCACCAGCGCCAGCGGTCCGCCGATGAACGACTCCGGCGCACAGTGCAACATGCAGGCGCCGTAGCTGGTGCCGCTCATCCGCGCATCCGACAGGCGCAGCATGTCTTTCACGCCTTGTTTCACCAATTTGGTCGGGATCGGCAGCATTCCCCACTCGGGCATGCCCGGCCCGCCAAGCGGGCCGGCGTTGCGCAGCACCAGGATGTGATCCTCGGTGACATCGAGGTTAGGGTCGTCGGTGGCCTTTTTCAGCGCCGGGTAATCGTCGAAGACCAGCGCCGGTCCGGTGTGCTGCAGAAAACGCGGCGCGCACGCGGAGGGCTTGATCACGCAACCGTCGGGCGCGATGTTCCCGCGCAGCACGGCGAGCGCACCTTCGGCATAGATCGGACTGGCCAGCGGCCGGATCACGTCGTCGTTGTACACGGCCGCGCCCTTGACGTTCTCGCCGATCGTGCGGCCGTTGACGGTCATCGCGTCCAGATGCAGGTGTTGCGCTATCGCGTTGAGCAGTGCCGGCAACCCGCCGGCATAGTAGAAGTCTTCCATTAGGTATAGCTCGCCGCTCGGACGGATGTTGGCGAGCACCGGCACCTTGCGGCTGGCCGCATCGAAATCCGCGAGCCCGACCGGATGCCCGGCGCGGCGCGACATCGCGATCAGGTGGATGATGGCGTTGGTTGAGCAGCCCATCGCCATCGCGCAGGTGATGCCGTTCTCGAAGTGCTTGCGCGAGAGCATCCTTGCCGGCGTCAGGTCTTCCCACACCATCTCGACGATGCGGCGGCCGCAATCGGCGCTCATGCGCACGTGGTTTGCATCAGGCGCCGGGATCGACGAGGCGCCGGGCAGCGTCATGCCGACCGCCTCGGCGATGCCCATCATCGTCGCCGCCGTGCCCATCGTCATGCAGGTGCCGTGGCTGCGGGCGATGCCGCCTTCGAGCTCCTGCCATTCTTCCTCGGTCAGTTTGCCGGCACGGCGTTCGTCCCAGTACTTCCAGGTGTCCGAGCCTGAGCCGAGCACCTTGCCTTTCCAGTTGCCGCGCAGCATCGGCCCGGCCGGCAGGAAGATGCACGGTACCCCGGCGGAATACGCGCCCATCAGCAGGCCCGGCGTGGTCTTGTCGCAGCCGCCCATCAGCACTGCGCCATCCACCGGATGGCTGCGGATCAGCTCCTCGGTTTCCATCGCCAGGAAGTTGCGATACAGCATCGTCGTCGGCTTGACGATCGGTTCGGACAGCGAGATTGCCGGCAGCTCGACCGGAAAACCGCCGGCCTGCAGCACGCCGCGCTTCACATCGTCGACGCGCTGCTTGAAGTGCGCGTGGCACTGGTTGACATCGGACCAGGTGTTGACGATGCCGATCACCGGCTTGCCTTTCCAGTCGGCCGGCGCGTAGCCCATCTGCATGAAGCGTGAGCGATGGCCGAAGGAGCGCACGTCGTCGGGAGCAAACCAGCGCGCGCTGCGCAGAGAATCGTAGGGTTTCGGTTTCATCGGCAGAGTCTCATTTCAGGTCGCCAGCGGCCGACTGGAGCACGGCGGCCGGAAGTCATCGAGGGTTGTGTAACGAATTATTGACCAAGCGGTTGCGGTCAGCGCCAGCGCATTACGCGTTCCCGCCTAGAATCGCCGCCAAAGGCGCGCGAACAGACGGGTCGAACACCCGCGGCAGATACTACGCATGCCAACCAGGAGACATATGACGATCCGCAATCAGAAGGATTTCTGGTCGGGCGTGATGTTCATCGCGTTCGGCCTGTTCTTCGCGATCGGCGCGCAGGACTACACGTTCGGCACCGCGCAGCGCATGGGACCGGGCTATTTTCCGACCGTTCTCGGGGGCCTGCTGGCGGCTCTCGGCCTGGGCATCGCCGTCAAGGGCCTGTTCAGCAGCATCCGTGACGACATCGAAAAGTTTCATTGGCGACCGCTGCTGCTGGTTCTGGGCTCGGTATTGGCGTTCGCGTTTACGCTGCAGCCGCTGGGTCTGGTGCTGGCCCTGATCGCGCTGATCTTCGTCGGGTCGCTCGGCGGGCCGGACTACAGGACCAAGGAGGTCGTCGTCGTTGCCGCGGTGATGGTCCTGCTGGTGCTCGCGGTATTCATCTGGGGCCTGAAACTGACGGTACCGGTCTGGCCTGCGTTCATCGCCAACTGACACAACGCGGCGATGGATCTGTTGAGCAACCTCGCGCTCGGCTTCGCTACGGCGCTGACCTTCCAGAATCTTTTCTATGCGCTGTTCGGCGTGCTGGTCGGCACGCTGATCGGCGTGCTGCCGGGCCTGGGGCCGGTGGCGACGATCGCCATGCTGCTGCCGACCACCTACGCGCTGCCGCCGACCTCGGCATTGATCATGCTGGCCGGCATCTACTACGGCGCTCAATACGGCGGCTCGACCACCGCGATCCTGGTCAATCTGCCGGGCGAATCCTCGTCGGTGGTCACCTGTCTCGACGGCTACCAGATGGCGCGCCGCGGCCGCGCCGGGGCAGCGCTGGCGGTGGCGGCGCTCGGCTCGTTCTTCGCCGGCACGGTGGCCACGATTGTTGTCGCCGGGCTGGCCGGGCCGATGGTCGAACTGGCGTTCAAGTTCGGCCCGGCCGAATACTTCTCGCTCATGGTGCTCGGCTTGATCGGCGCGGTCGTGCTTGCCTCGGGTTCGCTGCTCAAGGCGGTCGGCATGATCCTGCTCGGGCTGCTGCTCGGCCTGGTCGGCACCGACGTAAATTCCGGGGTGGCGCGCTACAGCTTCGATATCCCGCAACTGACCGACGGCATCGGCTTTGTTGCCGTGGCGATGGGTACCTTCGCTTTTGCCGAGATCATCAGCAACCTGGAGAAGAAGGAGGAACACCGCGAGGTGTTCACCGACAAGGTCGGCAGCCTGATGCCGACCAAGCAAGAATTCAGGGACGCCGCGCCGGCGGTGGTGCGCGGCACCCTGCTGGGCTCGGTGCTCGGCGTTCTTCCGGGCGGCGGCGCGCTGCTGTCGGCATTCGCTGCCTACACGGTCGAGAAGAAAATCAGCAAGACGCCCGAGCGTTTCGGTAAGGGCGCGGTGCAGGGCGTGGCCGCGCCGGAGTCGGCCAACAACGCCGGCGCACAGACCTCGTTCATTCCGATGCTCACTCTGGGCATTCCGCCCAACGCGGTGATGGCGCTAATGATCGGCGCGATGACGATCCACAACATCCAGCCCGGCCCGCAGGTGATGACCAGCAACCCGGCGCTGTTCTGGGGCCTGATCGCCTCGATGTGGGTCGGCAACCTGATGCTGGTAATCCTGAACCTGCCGCTGATCGGCATTTGGGTCAAGCTGCTGACGGTGCCGTACCGGTGGCTGTTCCCGGCGATCATGGTCTTCTGCGT